>JAITNT010000301.1 GCA_031290295.1 Clostridiales bacterium | reverse complement strand
CTTCAACGTTAACTCCGCAACCGCTTTTTTTACGGCGACAAAAATTCTGTCCGCGCCGTCATAATCCTTAACCGCTTTTATATCGCAAAAATCCTTTTGCAGTAATTCCTTGACGGCGTCCGACTGATCGAACCCTATCTCGAGTAAAAGCGTTCCGCCGTCAAAAAGCATTCGGGGTGCTTCGGCAATTATCCGCCGTATAACGTCAAGCCCGTCCGCTCCGCCGTCAAGGGCGCGTACGGGTTCTTTTTTGACCTCGGACTGTAAATACCGCAGATCGCCGGTAGAAATATACGGCGGATTAGCCACTATAACGTCGTATTTGCCGTTTATTCCGTTAAACAAGTCTGTGAGAAAAATATGGCGCGCGTTGGGTATATGCCTCAGATTTTGGCGCGCCACGTTAAGCGCGGCGGCAGACACGTCGGAAACGTCAACCTTGCATTTGGGCACTGACTTGACGACCGCCAGCGCAATACAGCCGCTCCCCGTGCATAAATCGAGTATTTTTGGGTTATACAGTTTCTTTGCATTGGTTATGACCTGCTCGGCAAGCAGTTCGGTTTCCGGTCGTGGGATAAGCACGTTTTGGTCAAGCATTATACGCATACCGTAAAACTCCGTTTCCTTAAGCAAGTAGGCAAGCGGTAAGCCCGTTTCTATACGCTTATCCGTAATACTGCGTATACGGCGCTCTTGCGGCTGCGTAACCGTGTCTACGAGCGCAAGCTCGCCGCGCCTGCGCGACAGTATCTTGCAGGCTATCCAATCGACCTCGGCGGCTTCGATACCGGCGGCGGTCACCTTAGCGGTCATATCGGCGCGGCAGGTTTTGAAATCCTTGTCGAAAGTTTTTACGGGCAACAGTTTATCCTTCTCTAATTCTATAACGGCGGAAAAAGCCGCGATAGCTACCTCTATCATTTTATCGTCGGGCTGTCTTGTCGTAAGCGCTTGCATAGCAAGACCGGGCGCCTTAAGTATATAAGTGAATACATTATCGGGCAGCATCGCCAACAGCTTGAGCACCTCGTAGCTTACGCCCGCGACAAAGGGCAGCATTACCAGCCTGATTGCGAGCAGAATATACCAGTCGTTACCCCAATGCAGCACGTCGGCGGCAAGCCAACCCGTAAGCATAAAAACTAAAATACTTATCATTACCACGAAAAACAAAAATGTCGTACCGCAACGGCTGTGAACCTTGGAGCTTGCGCGCACGTTTGCCACCGTAAGGTCAAGACCTTTTTCAAAGCAATTAATAGTTTTGTGCTCCGCGCCGTGGTACATAAAGGTGCGGCGAATGTCTTTCATAAACGAGGTAAGCGCAAGATAGGCTATAAAAATGCCCAACCGCACGCCTCCCTCGGCAAGACTGCGTAAAAGGTTGCTTTCGATAAATCTGTCAAAAACTAGCTGCTTGATTAAGAGCGGCAAGCCGATAAAAAGACCGACCGCCAAAAGCACGCCCACCAAAAGCGCAAGGGTAAGGCTGCCCTTACCAAGCTCCTCCTCGTCGTCCGCGCCGACAACCTCGGCGGATTTCATGATAGTTTTCATGCCGGTTATCATGGAAATGACAAAATTTATTATTCCGCGCAATACGGGAATTTTGCGAAGCCTTTTGTACTTCGGGTTCGTTCTGTGCGTGTCTAACAGTATATCGCCGTTTTCCGCGCGGACGGCAAGCGCAACCGAGGACGGACCCATCATCATGACTCCCTCCATGACCGCCTGTCCGCCTATCGAGGTAGGGCGAACTCTGGTATTTTTGACGTTCGCGGGGGTTATCGGCGCGGCGGCGCGCGCTTCGGAAACAGGCGGCGCGGACGGAGCGTCAAGCGTTGTATCCTTTCCGAAACCGACGGAAACGGACGGCTGCATTTCTGCGGCATCCGTTTGCGCGGCGCATTCTAGCTTTATATCTTTTTCCGACATTGTTACCTACCGATTTGATTTAAGAATATTATTTGACATTGTTACGAAGATCTCCGCAGTTTTTTAACGGGGTTTTAGTAACAAGCCAATTGAGTATACCATAAAACACCTTTATCCGCAAGCGCAATACGCGGGCAAAAAAGAACTGTAACAGAATCGGGAAAATGAAAAATCCCCCGGAGCGGCAAGGAGCGTCGTTGATACGGGCTGCGTGCGGATAAATCTGCTCGGTCATGTACGTTAGTACACCTTCGCCGATTTACCGCCTGCCGCCCGTCTGAACTCGCTCTTTGCCGCCCCATTAAAAGCGAGGCGTCCGCTCGGAAACCGACGATTAAGTATCTTGCGGAAATTACCGGTGGTTTCTTCATAAAATACAAAAAAACAGGGCGTACCCCTGCAATGCGTTAATGCACCGTAGACTATACCCCTGCCGCTTGACGACAAAAAACCGCCTCTTTTGAAAAAGAAGCCCGCGTTATTTTATGTTAAAGCGTTTATTGAACTTGTCGATACGTCCGCCCGTTTCAACCGCTTTTTGCTTGCCGGTATAAAACGGATGGCATTTGGAACAAACCTCTACCCTAAGAGTGTCGCCCTTTGCCGTAGTACCGGATACAAAGGTTTCGCCGCAGGCGCAAGTAATTTGACACTCGTGATAATCTGGATGAATAGCATCTTTCATTTATATTACCTCATATTATTATTAACCGCATAAAATTGCTTTATTATTGTACTATGCGGAAAGATTTTAGTCAAGGGTTTTGCGGTAAATTTTCGTAAAAGGCAAACGCAAAAATGCGCTAAAATGCGTTTGCCTTGATGTCGCTTACGGCGGTTTGGGCAAAATATCCGCGTTTTATCGCAACGCTTACCGAGTTTCGGCGACGGCAAATAAAGAGTCTTAAAGACCGACCGCGTTTCCCGGTTTTTTTACGCCTCTAATACCGTACGCGGGTTGCGCGGTTGCGCGGCTTTTGGGCGGGCGGCAACTTATTATACCTGACAAATATAACGCCGAATAAAATTAAAATTCCGCCTAAAAATGCGATAAATAAAATAGAAAACATCAACCGCTTATAATACCCGTACTCGGCGTTTGCCGGATCGGAGATTACATAGTCAACGGTAAATATTTCGCCGGCGTCCATATATCCGTCCTCACCGTCGGTACAATCCAAGCTGTACCGTACCGAATCGACGGTATATTCAAGCTGTTTTTCGGAATTA
>JAITNT010000271.1 GCA_031290295.1 Clostridiales bacterium | reverse complement strand
TTTGGCTTGCAACACCTCTTTCATTTTAACATAGGAGGAATCTTTTTTACTAACCCTACCGCTTCTGCTTACTCTATTCTCCCCAGCTCCGCTGGGGGTTTCGCGTTCCAATGACGGATAGGGGCTAATTGTACGCGGGGCGGGTAAACTGGTAAAGAGAGAGGGCAAGAGAATGATTGGTAAGAGGCGAAGAGATTCTTCGACAAGCTCAGAATGACATGGATAAGGTTAATTTGCATTGTGTACGGTGAAATGCATTGTGTGCGGTTTGTAATCCCAGTGCGGGCGACCGGGGGGCGTTTCCGATTGCCTGTTTTTACAATCTCTTCGCCGCGAAACCTTATTTTTACTTTACTCCGGGCGGCATTGCGTGTATAATTATATTTATTATTATATCTGTTTTTATTATATTTTTATCAGAGGTGAATTATGGGGTTTGTTACCAAGCTCAAGTATTGCGTTATCAAAAACAACATTGACAAGCGCAAGAAAAAGTCGGCTTTCAATGCCGAGTACTCAGAGCGTTACACGCTGCCGCCCGACGCGGACGGTCAAAAAAATAACAGTTACTATTTTTCGGCGCACGGCGCGGACGGGACAAGCTTGTTTTTTCGGCTAGGCTTGAGAGGGGGCGGCATCGGTGAAATTTGGTGCTGCTATTATAACGCCGACGGCGTTTGCTACAAGAACACTATAGATATTTTTACGGGCGGCGCGGTTTCGGCAAAATCGGAATGTATCGAGGTTGCAAAAAAGTGGGCTTTCGGCTTTCACGGCGATCTAACCGCGGGCAGGCTTAACGCGGACAAAATTTTCGTACCGGCGGGTCGCAAGGTTTCGGCGGATTTTCAGGGCGAATTTACCTTCGGCTCGGATATTTTCGAGTTTTCGCGGCATATGGCTTCCAAGCCTATCGCCCGCGCTATGTCGCTTGAAAAATGGACTAAGGCTTTCAAGGAAGCCGTCATGCAAAATCACCAGGTGCATTACGAGCAGGCGGGTACGGTGACGGGCGTACTCAAGGCGGACGGTAAAACCTATCTTGTCGATTCCCCGGCTATCCGCGACCACAGCTACGGTCACCGCGAGTGGGGCTACATGGACAGACACATTTGGCTGTCGGGGCTTATGGAGGACGGTACGGTTTTTAACCTTAACATGGTCAGGTATCCCGCGCTTAAATTCTTGCAGACGGGCTACCTCATAGAAGCGGACAAGCATGTCGTATGCGTCGACCGCGCTACCGCGCTCCGTGAATTCGTTCCGGACGGCAAGGTGCCCGCGGAGTTCGGCTTTACCGCGGTGTTCGAGGACGGGCGCGAGCTGCGCGGCACGTGCAAAAAGGAAGCGCAGTTCGACTTCGGCTTCGACGGCGGCGCGTACACGATTTGCGAGGGCGTAGGCACATTTCTGATTAACGGCGTAAAGGGCCGCGGGATTTTGGAATTCGGTTACAACGGCGACCCCGAGCGGTGGGGGCGCTAGAAGGCTATGGAGATTTACGAGCTTGGCACCATTCCGGAGGAGCTGGAGGCATTCGCCGGCGGCAAGGCAAAGGGGCTTAACCGGTTAAAGAAATTCGGCTTCGATATACCGCGCGGCTTTGTAGTGATGGACGCCGAAACGGAGGACGATTTTTTGCAGGCGGCTTACTATTACGCCGACCGCGGCTATAAGAGCGTGGCGGTGCGCTCGTCGGCTACCGCCGAGGACGGCGCGGAGTTTTCGAGCGCGGGTCAGTACTCAACCTACCTTGACGTAAGCGGCAGAGAGGCGGTTATTACGGCGCTGCGGGCGTGCGTCGAGTCGCTTAACTCCTATACCGCTTCAAAGTACGCTTCATTTTTTCCGCAGGCGAAGAGCGCAAAAATGTCGGTAATCGTTCAAGAAATGGTTCAGGCGGCGGCGGCGGGCGTTTGCTTCACGGATAATCCCGTAGCGCACGGAGAAATCCTTCTCGAGGCCGTGCGCGGCCGGGGCGAGGGTCTTGTTTCCGGCGCGGTGCAGGCGGACTCGTACAGAATGAACCGAAGCACGCTGCAGGGCGTTAACGCCGAGGAGGCCGTAAGGCTTAACGCTGGCTATCTCGGCAGAGAAACGGCGGAGCAAATTGCCGGCTCGGCGATGCTCGCCGCATCTAAATTCGGTATCGAGCTTGACACGGAATGGGCGATTGACGGCTCGGGCAAGCTTTTTTGGTTGCAGGCGCGTCCGATTACCGTATCGGAGGATGTTCCGATCGACGAGCTTGACGGCAAACCGGTATACGGTACGGACATAATGACTACCTGCAACATAGGCGAAATGCTTCCCGGCGCGGTTACGCCGCTTACCCTCAGCACGAGCGTTTACTCTATAGACCTCGGCATGCGCCGTATGCTCGTTATTTCCGGCTCGTACAAGAATTATGACGCCGTACCCGAAGGCTCGTGCGCGGTGTCGTTTAATAATATTCTTTTTCTTAATTTGTCCACTATTTATAAAATGGGTTATTCCGTAATAGGCGCAAACGTCGAATCGGTAGGGTTGAGCATTTGCGGCCGTTTAATTACCGACGTGCCCGAGCAGCCCTTCAAAAAAGCGAATGTTTTTGTGCGGCTGATTAACGCCGTCAAATATTTTAAGTTCCTGCTTTCCAGCAACAAGGCGCGAAAAAAGCTTGCGGTGCTCGCCGACGTTTTCAGAATTTATGAGGACAAGTCCGCCGAGCTTCTTTACAATGAGATAGACGGCAAGCTTATCGCGCTTAACGAGTCGCTGTGGCTGCATTATATTACGAGCGCGCATTCGGGCGCAATGAGCAGCGCGCTGTATGTCGTATTATCCAAAAAGTACAAGGACGACGAAATTAAGGGGCTTATAGCGGGCGTACTCGAGGATATTCCCGATATCGAAAGCGTGGACATTTTGCGCTCGCTGCGCGCAATTGCCCGCGCCTTAATCAAAGAGAATCCCGCCGTTAAGGGCTATACCGCTAAGGAGCTGCAAGAGTATTGCGAGCATTATTGCGGGCGCGAGTCCGACGAGGCGTTGAGCTGTTTTCTTAAGCGGCACGGTCACCGTGCGGTGCGCGAAGCCGAAATGCGTTCAAAATCGTGGCACAACGACGCCGAGGGGCTTATGGAATATCTGCGGACGGTTATCGCTTCGGGCGGCGAGGAACCCAAAAAAGCCGAAAAATCATACGAAACCAACTATAATAAGCTGCTTGCCGACAACAAGGGCAGTTTAAGGGGCGCGATCAAGTACCTTGTCAAGCAGTCGCGGCTCGGAGTGCGCAACCGCGAATTTTCCAAATCCATGTCCATGAAGGTTCTCGACGTATTCAAGCGGGCTTACGCAAGCTTAGGCGGAATCTTAGCGGAAAGCGGCGCGTTACCCGACGCCGATTTGATTTATTTTTTGACGCACAAGGAGATAGGCTCGCTGATACGCCAAAAGAACGCCGCGCTTGTCAAGCTTGCGTTACAGCGCAGACGGTTGCTTCCGGAGCAACAGGAATGCAAATATAAAGACATCAACGTCGGCAAGCCCGAGCAGATTAAGCTTGACACGGCAAACCTTGCGGCGGGCGCGGTAATCGAGGGGGCGGCGATAAGCAGAGGAGTCGTAACGGGCAGGGCGCGTATTGTCAAGACTGTAGACGACGCTAACAAATTGCAAAAAGGCGAAATCATGGTCGCATCCTTCACCGATATAGGCTGGTCGCCCTATTACTGTCTTGTAGGCGGTCTTGTCACCGAGGTGGGTTCCGTGCTTTCGCACGGCGCGGTAGTCGCCCGCGAGTACGCGTTGCCGCTCGTAGCCAACGCCTTTAACGCGACAGCGATTATCGGGACGGGCGACCTAATAAACGTAAACGGCAACACCGGGCACGTAACTATTTTAAGCCGCGCCGGGGAGGCGGTATAAACGGGGCAAACGCATAAAAAATACTTTCTTTTTTCAAGGAATACCCATCGAAAAAAGCCCTATGCCGACCGTATGCGGTGAGCGTTAACGGAGCGTACGGCGTAAAAAGAGGTTAATATATAAAATATTAGCCGACAAAGTCGGCTGCCCGCGCGGGGCAAAACCGCGTTTTGCTCCGCGCCCGTTAATGGGTTTTAGCCC
>JAITNT010000269.1 GCA_031290295.1 Clostridiales bacterium | reverse complement strand
CACGTCCGCCGCTTTAAGGGCGGGCGCGTCGTTCACGCCGTCCCCCGTCATGGCGACGACGTTCCCCGCGGCTTGCAGGGCGCGCACGATACGCATTTTATGTACGGGCGAAACCCGCGCGTACACTCTGTACCGCAGCGCGCGCTTTTGAAGCTCTCCGTCCGTCATGCCGTCCAAATCCGCGCCGGCCGCGCACAGCTCCTTGTCCGCGCAAATGCCCAGCTCCTTAGCGACCGCAAACGCCGTGTCGGGGTGGTCGCCGGTTATTATTACCGTTTTTATGCCCGCCCGGGCGCACCGCGCGACGGCGTCCTTAGCTTCGGGGCGCGGCGGATCTATCATGCCGGCAAGTCCCAAAAACGTCAATCCGCTTTCCGCGCTTACGGCGTCCGCGTACTCCGGCGCGCTTATCTCTCTGTAGGCGGCGGCGAGCACGCGCAAGGCGCGCGAAGCCATGCGTTTGTTAGCGGCAAGGATTTCGGCGCGGCGGCTTTCGGTAAGAAGAACCGTTTTGCCGTCGATAAGCGCGTGGGTGCACTTGGAAATCAATATGTCGGGCGCGCCCTTGGTGTAGAGGTAGTCCTTGAGCGCGACGCGGTTAACCGTGGACATTTGCTTGCGCGCGCTGTCAAAGGGGAACTCCTTAAGCCTGCGGTTAGGCGGTCGGACGTACCCCGCCGCCGCCGCGTACGCTATAAGCGCGGTTTCCGTGGGGTCGCCGATAATTCCGTCCGCGGTAGGCGCCGAATTATTACACATTACGAGCGCGTTAAAAAAATGCCGCGTCCCGCTCCCGGTTTCGGCGCCGCCCGGAAAATCGCCGACAAACCACACGTCCGTTACGGTCATTTTGTTTTGCGTGAGCGTACCGGTTTTGTCCGAGCAGATATACTGAACGCAGCCGAGCGTTTCGCAGGCGTTCATTTTGCGGATTATAGCGTTGCGCTTGGACATACGCTGAACGCCGAGCGCCAGAACGAGGGTAACGACGGCGGCAAGCCCCTCGGGGATTGCGGCGACGGCGATGCTTACTGCCTTAATAAAAACCGCGACGGGCGTTTCCTTGCCCCAAACCATTCCTACCGCGAATATCGCGGCGCAGATTATGAGCACTATTACCGAGAGAGCGCGGCTTATTTCCGACATTTTGCGCTGCAGGGGGGTTTTGATATCGGAGGTATTCTTGATTATATCGGCGATTCTGCCCACCTCGGTGTCCATGCCTATCGCCGTAACTACGGCTACCGCCGTGCCGCGCGTAATTTTTGAGGAGGAAAAAAGCATGTTTTTGCGGTCGCCTAAAGCGAGCGCGCCCTCTAGAGCCGCGCCGTGCTTTTCTACGGGAACGGACTCGCCCGTGAGCGCCGCCTCCTCCGCCTGCAAAAGATTCGCCTCTAAAATACGCATGTCGGCCGCCACCGTACCGCCCGCTTCAAGCTCTACGACGTCGCCGCGCACAAGCTGCGAGGCGGGTATTATCAGCGTGCTCCCGTCGCGCCGAACCCGCGCCCGGGGCGCGGCGGCTGCCTTGAGTCTGGCGACGGCGCGCTCGGCTTTGCCCTCCTGCGAAACGCCCATAACCGCGTTCACGGCTACCACCGCAAAAATTATGAGCATGTCCGCATGCTCGCCGAAAACGCCCGATATAACCGACGCCGCGATGAGCACGATAATCATGGGATTGGCGAATTGCTCCAGCAGTCTGCGGATTATTCCCTTGGGCTTGCCCTCGGTGAGCACGTTGCCGCCGCCCGTCCGCGCGCGCTCCTCCGCCTCCGCCGCCGTCAACCCGCGCGGCGTGCTTCCTACGGAAAGCAGCGTCTGTTCGGCGGTCCTTGCGTAATATTCCATAGATACCCGTACTCCGTAACCGTTAGACTTTTTTTGGTGAAACTCTGTTGGAATATTCTATTCGCCGAATGCGGCACGCAGAACTTTTGCCCGCAAGGCGGGAGAATTGGGCAAGAGAATTTTATAGGGCGGTGAAAGCGGCGAAGCGGGGAAAGAGTAAAGAGGATAAGTTAGCACTGGATTGCCACACATCGGCTGCGCCTCGTTCGCAATGACGGATAGGGCAAGTAGATTGTCTTAGCAAGCGGCGAAGAGATGTTTCGACTACGCTCAACATGACAAGGGCTGGTTTTGATTGTATTGAGTACGTAAGAACGGTGATAATGCAATTAAGACGGAGCGCAGCAAAATCGCATTTTTGCGGAGCGACCCCTCTCAAAGTCCGACTGAATCGGATTAAGCAAGCAAGGCGTTAGCCGCTGCGTAGCGCCGATTCACGTTTGGTCGGCTTTTATTCTACTGTTACGCTCTTTGCCAGATTTCGCGGCTTGTCGGTATCGCAACCCCTCGCCCTTGCCGCGTAGTACGCAAAAAGCTGGGTCGGGATTACGCTTAGAAGCGGGGCGAAAAGGTCGGGCGCGTTCGGGATAATTATGCGGGCGTCGAAAACCGACGATTTAAGGTATTTTTCGCGCCCGATTCCTATAACCCGGGCGCGGCGGGCTTTGACCTCCTCGAGGGCGTTAAGCGACTTCTCTAGTAAATCACGCTGCGTAAGCAGGGCGATTACCGGGGTTCCCTCCTCTATAAGCGCGAGCGTGCCGTGCTTCAGCTCGCCTGACGCGTACGCCTCGCTGTGGATATAGGATATTTCTTTCAGCTTCAGGGAGCCTTCCATCGCCGTAAAGCGGTCAAGCCCGCGCCCCAGAAAGTAAATATTATTCTCGTCCTTATACCGGGCGGCGAGCGCGGGCATTTCGGTATAAGCGCGGTCGGCGGCAGCGCACACGCCGCCCAGCTGCTCTCTGAGGCGCGAAAGCTCACCGGCGCTCACACGTCCGTACATATGCGCAAGCGTTAACGCAAGGTAATACAGGGTCATAAGCTGTGAATTGTACGCCTTTGTAGAGGCTACGGCTATCTCGGGTCCTGCGAGCGTGGGCAAGGTAAGCCCGCAAACCGCCGTAAGCGCGCTGCCCGCGACGTTGGTTATACACGCGGTGCGCACGCCGCGCCCCGAGGCGAGCTTGGCGGCGGCAAGCGTGTCCGCGGTTTCTCCGCTTTGACTGACGAAAAGGCACAACGAATCGGGCGGTATTATCGGGTCGCGGTAGCGGAATTCGCTCGCTATATCGGTTTCGGTCGGAATGCGCGCGAGCTTTTCGATAACGGCGCGCCCCAGCAGCGCGGCGTGATAGGCGGTGCCGCATCCGATTATAAATATTTTGCCGATACCCGTAAGTATCGCCCTGACCTCCGCTTTATCGAAAAAACCGCCGTTCTGATAAAAATCGCGGGTGCGCGACAGCGCCGCCGGAATCTCGCGGATTTCCTTGAGCATGAAGCTTTCCGCGCCGCAAAGCCGCGTTTCCTCGTACCGCCATTCGACGCCGAGCGGCTTTTTGAGTACGGGCGCGCCGTCCGAACCGAATACCGATATTTTGTCGGGCGTAAGCACCGCCGTTTCGCCGTCGGACATACGGTAAAGCGTATCGGTATATCTTAGCAACGCGGGAATATCGCTCGCGAGGCAGCTGCCGCCGAAGCCGCTTCCGACTATAAGCGGGCTGTCCTTACACGCAAGCACTATCGTTTCGGGATAATCCACGCAAAGAACCGCTGCGGCGTACGTTCCGCGCAGGCGGGCGACGGCTTTTTTTACGGCGGCGTGAAGGTCGCCGCTATAATAGCGGTCTATCAGGTGGACGATAACCTCGGTGTCCGTTTCCGAGCGGAAAAGCGCGCCGCCGTCCGTCAACTCCCTCTTAAGCGCAAGATAGTTCTCTATAATGCCGTTATGGACTACCGTAATCGCGCCCGACGCGCTCGAATGCGGATGCGAATTAACGTCGCTCGGCTCGCCGTGCGTCGCCCATCGGGTATGCCCTATTCCGCAAAAAGCCTTGGCGCGGTGAGGCGCAAGAATTTTTTCAAGCTCCGCGACCCGCCCTTTTTGCTTGACGACAAGTATTTTACCGTCCCGCGCAACCGCTATACCCGCGGAATCATAGCCCCGGTATTCAAGCGTTTTGAGTCCCCCGATAAGTACGGGCAAGCATTGCTCCCGCCCCGTATAGCCTATAATTCCGCACATAATTTCGTAACCCCGTCCGTCACACAAGCGCCGCAAGCTCGGCGGTTATCCTCTTCAGCTCGGCAATATCCGCGCCCTCCGCGAGTATTCTTACCTTGTATTCCGTGCCGCTGGCGCGGACGAACACGCGCCCGAAGCCTGCAAGCGCGGCGGATATCTCGGATATTTTTTGTTGCAGTCTTACGGAGCCTGCCGCCGCCGCGGGGTTGGGGCACGGCACGTTAAGCAGCACCTGCGGCGCGGGCGCGTAATCCCCGCAAAGCTCGCCGAGGGTCGCGCCCTCGCGCTCCATTACCTCGCAAAGCATTACCGAGGCGAGCAGTCCGTCCCCCGTGCGCGCGTAATCGGTAAGCACGATATGCCCCGACTGCTCGCCGCCAAGGTTGCAGTTTTGTTCGCGCATAGCGTCAAAGACGTTTCTGTCGCCCACCGCCGTCCGTATCAGCGTTATCCCCGCGCGATTCAGGGCAAGCTCGAGACCAAAATTACTCATTACCGTAGCGACGACGGTATTTTTGTTAAGGCGGTTATTCTTCTTCAAATAGCGGGCGAGCACATACAGAACGGCGTCGCCGTCGTACAGTATGCCGTTCTCCGCGGCGATTAGCCTGTCGCCGTCGCCGTCGTAACAAAAGGCGAGCCCGCCGCGCCCCGCCGCGCTCCGGTGCGCCGCCTTATGCGGCGAAGCCGCGCCCGAGCCGGCGTTAATCATTCCGCCGTCGGGCGCGCAGGCGACGGCGGTTACCTCGGCTCCGAGCCGCTCAAAAGCCGACGGCGCGCAGGAGTACATCGCGCCGAACGCGCCGTCTATAAGCACGCTTTTGCCCGTCATGTCGGGGCGGCAACAGGACAAAATATGCTCTATGTAGTCTTCTTGCGCGGTAGACGCGCGGTGCAAGCGTCCTACGGCGTCCCCCGTGAACTCGGGCATACTGCGCATTTCACGTTCTAAGGCGCGTTCCGCCGCCGCCGACAGCTTGCAACCCTCTCCCGAAAAAACCTTCAAGCCGTTGTATTCGGCGGGGTTATGGGAGGCGGATATAACCACGCCCGCGCCGCAGCCGTATTTGCCGATAAGACAGCTTACCGCCGGGGTGGGGATTATCCCGCAGCTAAGACAGTCCGCGCCCGCGCTCAAAAGCCCGCAAACAAAAGCGGATTCCAGCATATCCCCTGAAATCCGCGTATCCCTGCCTATTATTACGGACTTGTCCCCCGCCGTACCCTTCATGGCTCTGCCGAGCGAATAAGCCGTCAACACATTAAGCTCCTGCGTATTCGCCCTGCCCCTTATCCCGTCCGTACCAAAAACCGCGTGTCCGATAGCCGTCCTCTCCTTTTTACATAAGATATTTGCCCGCCTCCGCCGCCGCCGCCGCGCCGTCCGAGCAAGCCGTGATAACCTGCCTAAGCTCCTTATCCCGCACGTCGCCGCACGCAAAAACGCCGTCTATACCCGTGCGCATATGCGCGTCCGTGCAAATGTACCCGTCCGCGGTGAGCTTCAGCTTGCCCTTGCAAAGCTCCGTGGACGGAACGGAGCCGACCGCCGCGAAAACGCCGCTTACGGGTACGGTTTTGTCCGCGCCTCCGTTAGTCGACTTCAGCTTGACCGCGGTTATCGCTCCGTCCGCCTCGAAGCCGCAAACGGTAAGGTTAAGCAGCTTGACGACGTTTTTTGCGGCGGCGATTTTATCGATAAGTATTTTTTCGGCGCGGAAGCCCTCGCGCCTGTGCACGAGGTAAACCTCGCGGCATATAGCCGACAAATACAGCGCGTCAAAAAACGCCGTGTTCCCCCCGCCGATTACCGCGACGTCCCTGCCCTTGAAAAAAGCGCCGTCGCAGGTCGCGCAGTAGCTGAGCCCGCGCCCGATAAAGCCGTCCTCGTCGGGAATTCCGAGCTTGCGCGCGGCAGTCCCCATACTTAATATGACGCTTCTGCCCGCGTATGTTCCGCTTTCGCCTTGAATTTTTTTAATTTTTCCGTCAAGCTCCAGCCCGATAATCCCGTCGTAGGTTATTTGCGCGCCGAACCTCTCCGCTTGGCGGGCGAATTTTTCGCCCAGCTCATAGCCGCCTACGCCGTCGGGGAAGCCCGGAAAATTATCTATCGTATGCGTGACGGCCGCCGCCCCGCCCGCCGTACCGCGCTCGACGACAAGCGTTTTTAATCCCGCCCTGCCGGCGTATATCGCCGCCGTAAGTCCCGACGGCCCGCCGCCGATAATTATTACGTCATAAATGTTCATATGTACAATCTCCTTACGTTGAGGAACCGCCGATTAAGCCTGCGGCGTTTCCTTGATATTATGCCCTAACTTTAGCCGAAAAATTATGAGCCGGGGAATAGCAAACGCCCCGCCGCTTCGTCCTGAAACGAAACGGCGGGGCGAATGATACCGTAAAAATTCCGCGGTCGGTAACGACGGATTAACGCTTGCTGAACTGCGGCGCTTTGCGCGCTTTTTTCAAGCCGTATTTCTTACGCTCCTTCATTCTCGGATCACGCGTCAAATAACCCGCCTGCTTTATGACGGTGCGAAGTCCGGGATCCGCGATAATCAGAGCGCGGGCGATGCCGTGGCGTATCGCGCCCGCCTGTCCCGTGTAACCGCCGCCGACGACGTTGACGATAATATCGTACTTGTCGGATAAGGCGGTCAACTCGAGCGGCTGACGGACGATGAGCTTAAGCGTGTCAAGACCGAAAAATTCGTCGATGTTGCGCTTGTTGATAGTTATCGTCCCGCTTCCGCCGGGAATAAGCCTGACGCGTGCGACGGCTTTTTTACGTCTGCCCGTACCCCAAAATTGCAGTTTTTTCTTTACTACTACTTTACTCATGATTAATACCTCTCCACTAATTCAAAAACAGTCGGGTTCTGCGCAGTATGCTCGTGCTCGGGACCCTTAAAGACACGGAGCTTTTTAATCATTTTACGCCCTAGCGCGGTCTTAGGGAGCATACCCTTAACGGCGTCGTAAAGCACGTCGTCCGATCTTGCGTCAAGAAGCTTGCCGAGTTGGATTTCTTTCATTCCTCCTACCCAGCCTGTGTGGTGGCGCACGATTTTCTTTTCGCGCTTTTTGCCCGTGACGATCATTTTATCGGTGTTGATTACTACCACATAGTCGCCCGCGTCGAAGTGGGGCGTAAAGGTAGGTTTATGCTTACCGCGGAGTATTGTGGCAATTTGGCTAGCCAAACGTCCCAAAACCTCGCCGTCCGCATCGACAAGGTACCACTGCCTTTGGTAGTTTCCCTCGTTAGCCATAAAAGTTTTCATAATTTTTCCTACGCCGCGCCGTTTCACGCCGGCACGCGCCTTAATATATTTTAGGAAAGGAGTCGGATTGTCCGTATTAAGGGGGCTGACCGAAACACAAAAAAACCGCCCATTCACTAATGTGCTATGATATTTTAGTATAATTGTACGGGTATGTCAAGCAAAAACGCTCCTTTAATCTTTGTGTTTATCAAATGTTTTATTGAGGGTTGCATATTTTTGAAGCGTACCGCTTGCGGAAGTTGCGTGTGTTAAAGCGGCAAGGTTATCTATTTTCCGCAAATATGCTTGTTATCTTAACCGTAATTACACTAAAATACCGCAGGAACGGAAGCATTAATTGTTCCGTTTTTATGCGTTTCGACAAAATATGAGGTATTTTTGT
>JAITNT010000251.1 GCA_031290295.1 Clostridiales bacterium | reverse complement strand
TAACCTCCGCGAACAGCTTCATAAACTCCGACGCGGCTATTTTGTACGCGTTGGTGAGAATTCCCCACGCCCGCATCGCCGCGTCGGTAATTTCGCTTTTCTGCGTGAAATATAACTTTTCGCGCTCATGCTCCTCTACCTCGGCAAGCCTGTAAATGTTCTTAGTTACGTTGGCGATAATTTCATGCTCCGACATACCCAGGGTGTATTGATTGCTGAGCTGGTACATGTAGCCCTGCGCGTTAGAGCCTTCGCCGTAAACCCCTCTAAGCGTAAGCGCCTCCTTAGAAAGCAGATTAGGCAGGCTGTATATGGCGGCGGTCGCGCTTATTGCCGGCAGGAACATCATTACTGAGGCGCGCATGCCCGTGCCGAGATTAGTAGGACAGCTTGTAATATAGCCGTACCTCGAATCGTAAGCGATATCGGTATGCGCCGCTATAAGGTCGTCGATTTTATCCGCCATTTTATACGCGCCCTCTAACTCGAAGCCCTTTAGAATAACCTGCGCCCGAATATGATCCTCCTCGTTAATCATTATCGCCGACTGCTCCGACCTGTCTAATAAAACCCCGCTTTTTTCGGCGTTCATGATAAGGTTGTTAGAAATCAAATGCCTTTCCTTGAGGCTTTCCTGCCGTATCATATCCATGCTTGCCAGCGGATAAAGCTTAAACCCCGCCGCCTCTAACGGCATAGAAAGGTTCTTCAACAGCTGCAACGCGCTTTCTCTGTCAAGCTTATGCGGAAAAGGCACTCCGGCAATGTTTCTGGCAAGCCGTATGCGCGACGACACCGCGTAATTATTAATGTTACCCTTGAGCATATTATTTGCCCCCTTGCTTCAGCTGCGCTATCAAATCCTGCAAGCGCGCCGCCTCGTGGTAATCCTTCTCTGCAAGCGCCTGCTCGAACCGCGCGTACAGCGACTCGTACTCGTTCGATTCCCGACCGTCCGGAGTCTTGCCCAAATGCACCGAGTGTTCCTGAATGCCCGATATCGCCCGACCTATATACGGCTCGAAGCTTCGGTAGCAGTCGGGACAGCCCACAAATCCCGTTTGCACGAATTCGCCGTACCCGGTACCGCAGACCTCGCAAATCAAATCGGTTTGCTTCTCCGGCTGAACAAGCTTAACGGTAAATATTCCGCCGATAACGTCAAGCCCGTCCTCGCGGCGGTATTTAGACACCATTTTTTCACTGCATGCCTGACAAAAATATCCTTGCGTTCTTTTGCCGTCTATAATAACGCTGCGCGCCGTCCCCTCGCGCGCGCCGCAATTTTGACACTTCATGACTTTAAGTCCTCCTTTATCAGGTTAATGATGATATTTTTGAGTATGCTAGCCCGCAATATCTCCTTGTTACCGGTCGGCGCGAGCAAGGCCTTGTCCGTGACGGCAGATTGAATAATAAGCGCCTCCGTTTTGGTCAATACCTTTTCCTCCGTGAGGTATTCGACAATCTCGCAAGCCTGCCTGAAGGTTATCCCCGAGGTAACCGCGTAGCCTTGAAGCCGCTCTAGCAGCTCGTCGTAGCCGGCGTTGATACGCGTAAGCAGAATGTACCCGCCGCCGCCGCGCTTGCTGTCGGTAACAAACCCCCTGTCCACCGTAAACCGCGTGCTGAGGACATAGTTAATTTGACTCGGCGCGCAATTAAAATACTGCGCCAGCTCGTTGCGCGAAATCGAAACGGAAGCCGCTCCGTCCAACATCTCGGTGATAAATTCTTCGATTATGTCGCTTATATTCGCCATAACTCCCCTCGGATAAAACGCCGCAGCCGCCCCGGCAAAGACCCCGGTTCGTACTTTGACTATCTTTGACCTTACTACCATTATAGCACAAAAAAACCCTATGTCAAGTCACTTTGACAGATTTTCAAAGAAAATTTTTTCACAATTGTGTCACGGGGTTTAAGGACGAAAATTGCCCGGAAACGCGGCCTTAACGGGCGTTTACTCCGGCTAATAGCTCCCTCGCGTTAGTATCGAATATCAAATCCTTTTCCGCGGCGGTAATATCCAGCGAATCTACGACGTCAACCGATTCCCGCACGGACATCCACGGCGTGTCCGTAGCAAAAAGGATTTTTTCCGCGCCGTGCTTTTTGATTATGCGCGACATTAACGCCTTGCACGCGATTCCTTTTTTGCCGATAAAGCCCGTATCGAACTGGCAGGCGGTACCTGCGAGGTATTCATATACATCCTCAAAAACGCCGTCGCCGCCCATATGCGCGAACACGAACTTATTATTCGGGAAGCTCTCCGCAATTTCACGCGAGCCGCGCGGCGGACAATTCATTCTGTGCAGATAGGCGTTATCGTACCCGGCATGGAACGAAATAATCAAACCGAGCGCGCCGCAAATTTCGTATACCTTAAATACCCTCTTGTCGTTAACCTCGAAGTCCTGATATTCCGGGTGCAGCTTAATGCCCTTGATACCGGCGGCGTGAAGCCTGTACAGCTCGTCCTCGAAGCTTGCGCCTAACGGGTACACCGAGCCGAAGGGAATAATATCGGGGTCGGCGGCAAGGCTTATAGCGAAGTCGTTAACGTTCCTCTGCTGCCTCTCGTTGGTGGCGATATTGAGAACGACGGCCTTGTCCACGCCGTTGCTTTTTAGATACGCCATAGTACCGTCCCTTGTTCCGTCCGTACAAGGAACGTTGCCGGACGCGCCCGCAAGCTTCCCGAGCACCCTTGCGGCAAGCGCGTCGGGAAACATATGCACATGAAAATCTATCATTTTAACCTCCGTACCGACGCGCTCATTTCTTAGAAATCAACCGACATAACGCTTCACCGCTATGCGTCTGCTTCGCCTAATTGTAACACATTCCCGCCCGATTTGCAAGCCCCGAATACAAACCCGCAACCGAGTCTACGTCGCGGGGAAAGGTTATCGTTACGGTCGAAAGCAGACAATACAAACAAACAAAAAACAATGTCACCCTGAGCGAGTCGAACGGGTCTCTTCGCCGCTTGCTAATAAACAAACAAGCCCTATCCGTCATTGCGAGGAGCTGAAAGCGACGTGGCAATCCGGAAACCGCCTACTGTATGCGGTAATGCGGAAAAGGAAAGAGGATAAAATTAAACCGGATTGCCACGCTGCGTTCGCAATGACAATCTGTACGGGTAGAACGGCGATAATACAATTAAACCGGAGCGCGGCACGTTCCCTAACACCGATCATAGTGAAGAAAAAACCTAAAGGCTTTTTCTTCACTATGATACGGCATAAGTATTTTTACGGCAACCACGCCAACATCGGCGTTGTGGCGTACATTACCCAAACGTTGTTGAAGTCAAAGCCCGAAAAGGTCGCTTGCTTTGCAAAATTAGCCGTTGAAACCTGCGTCCAAGCCAAGGTATTGTTACTGCCGGCTCCGTGGCTGGTAGTCGAATATGACCCGCTCGTCACGCTCTGGAGATAATAACACGCGGACGCGGAGTTCGACGCGGCGTAATTGACGCCCATTATTCCGCCTACTCTGGTATACGAGGAATTTCTGTCATACAGCCCCGCCGATATGACGTTTGTTACGCCGCAATTTATCGCTCTGCCGACAATTCCGCCGAGATTTCCGTTATCGATGCTTTGCTTGTTATAATGCCTGATGCTTGCGTCGTTTATGCTGTTTGTTACGGTCACCGCGGTCGCGTTTCCCACTATTCCTCCTACATAAGCCGTAACCGGTCTTTGTACGTCGATAATGCATTTATCGGTGTAGCTTGACGTCACGTAACACTCCGATATAACAAAACTGCTTCGGTCTCCTCTTCCGTTTAATGCCAAGCCCACGATACCGCCGACGTTTACCGCGCCGACGATATTCGTATTCGCGGCGGAGTCCGATATGCCGGTCTTGAACTCAAGATGACTGTTGTTGATAACCGCGCACCTTGTTATAGTACAGTATTCCGCTACCGCGACAAGTCCCCCTATTGAAAACGCGCCGGTTTTGACGGTCGATACGATTTTAATAAATATATTGTCGATAATTACGTTTTCTATCGAACAATTCATCGCCGACCTGAATATCGCATAGTCGCCGACCGTACCCGTTATATCGATACGGTAATTACTCAATTTGTATTTGCCGCCGTCGTACCCGCCGCCGTAAAGCTCGACCGGCTTAGTCCACTCGCCCGTGTTTTTATTAACAACGTCGATATTTTGAAAGTCGATATCTTTAATCTGACGGAAATAGCCGCCCGCATGATCGTTAATCTTAAAAAACTCTTCGGCGGAAGATATAAGATAGGGCGAAGCGAGTGTTCCTATGCCGCCGCTGAAGTCGCCGCGCGGCGCCTCGGGCGACGACGGGTCGGGTAAATCCTTATAAAAACCCTCGATAAAGGTTATATCGTTCTTAGGCGCAATTTCAAATTTCCCGTCCGCCGAGTACTCGTAACTAACAAAGTAGTCGTCGGGACGCGCGCAGGCGCTGACGTCCCACCCAAGCAGCGTTTGGTTATCGGTCGACGTTTCTATGATATAATAAACGTCGACGACGCCGTAAAGCGCGTATCTGTAATGACCTAACGGTCCCGAATTCGTGCCGAATGAAAAGTTATATGTTCGCTTCTTCGATTCCGTTTGAGCGGTTGTCATTGTGTTTGTGGTGGATTTTGTATTAGTATCGGACGTCGTCCCCGTCCAAGTCCACTCGGTGCTTGCTTTAACGGTGAACTTAGTCTCAGCAAACAGCACCCCCGGCCTCAAATTCCCACTCCGCGGCAACACTTGTTTTATTGCCGAAAGTGTCGGAAGTGGTATGCGTACTCGAGACGGCCTCCGTAAGAGAATCCGTTATTTGAGAAGTCACGGTAGATTCTTCTGTATAGCTGAAGGGAAGTCCTTCATATGTTGTTTCTGCCAATTTGGAAATAAATACTCCCTTGATATACCCCGCGTCAAGCAGATAGTAATTACTCGTTCCGTCGGTAA
>JAITNT010000077.1 GCA_031290295.1 Clostridiales bacterium | reverse complement strand
GAGAATGAAGCTGAACACCATGATGTACTACCGCGACGTAAGAATACAGGGCAAGTACACGAGGGACTGGCAGAATATTTGGAAGAACCTCTTGCTGAAATCCTAATACGAGGGAAGAGGGCAAGTCCAATATAATATTAAGGGGCCGGCGAGCGTTATAAGAATTATGACGGGAGACGGTTCCTTTTTTTTGTTTTGAAGGAGAACGGAATCACATGGTTTGTAAGGTCAATAAGGTTCAGAACGTGAGCCGCAATTGTATCGTTTGCGGCATCGAAAGCGGACTGTCTTTGAAAACGCAGTTTTTCGAGGTTGAGGGCGGCCTGCTTGTTGCGGTGCCTCATATCAAGGATGGGCATCAAAGCTTCCCGGGGCGCATGCACGGAGGAATGATTACCGCGCTGCTCGACGAGGTGATAGGGCGCGCGTATCAAATCGAATACCCCGGCGATTGGGGCGTGACGGGCGAGCTTACCACGCGCTACCTGAAGCCCGTGCCGCTCGATAAGCCGATTTTGGCGGTAGGGCGGATTACTCAAAGCACGGAAAGACTTTTTTTCGGGGACGGAAAGATTATACTCGCGGAAAGCGGTCAGGTACTGGCCGCCTGCGTCGCCAAATATTTTCGGTTGCCTATCGAAAAAATCGCGGGCGACGCTTTCACGCATACGGACTGGTTCGCGGACGTTCGTCCCGCGCCGGAGAGTATCGCGCTCCCCGACGGGCTTTTTTAATACGCCGCCGGAGAGAATAAAACTTTTTAAGCTTTTCTTCACTCCGCACTATTAAAACGGTTTATTTTTTTGCGAAAAAATTGTATAATCGATATATGGGTTGCCGAATGCTAAACCGGTATGGCAGCTTAAATAAAAAACTTCCCGGAGGGAACATGAACAAAGGTGAATTTATTAAGGCGCTGGCGGAGAAATCCGACATAACAGTTAAACAGGCGGACGCCGTTTACGACGCCGCTTATGCGACAATCGCAGACGCGCTAAAGGCGGGTGACAAGGTCGCGCTTGCGGGCTTCGGAACCTTTGAGCTTAAGGCAAAGCCTGCGCGCGAGGGGATTAACCCAAAAACAAAAGCCAAAATTACTATCGCCGCGGCTAACGCGCCCGTCTTGAAATTCGGCAAAGCGTTTAAGGACGGCTTCAATCAGTAGTTTTTTCAAGCTGAAAGCAATTCACAAAAAAACTGTTCCTCCGTTATAAACATGGGAGCAGTTTTTTTTATGAAACCGTTTATACGCAACGGGAACGGTTTTTGTAAAGCTCTAACCCGCCGTTAATTTCCGCAAGATACTTAATCGGCGGGTTCCGAGGACGGACGACTTGTCGAAAAGTTGTTGTTTTTATCGATTATACTGCTTTTGTGTTTGAAATTATGCCTCTAAGCGTTGATTTAATCGTGATTTTGTGCGATAATAATTATTATGAATGTTATCGTTCAAAAACGGTGAAATATCAAGAGGGGTGTTATTATGGCTCAAGGCTCTGGCGGCGGCTGCCTAGGTAAAATTTTTACTTTTATTTTCGGCATGATTTTCGGCGTAGTGGTTTTTCTCGGCGCTATCGCGGGGATAGGGTATTACGCCGTATCCGGCCCTACTATTAACGATTATCTCAAGCTCTTTAAGCAGGAGGAGCTTCTCAAGGATTGGGAGGATAAGGCGGGGCTTCTCGACAATTCCATTCTCAAGCTGGTAGGAATTATCAGCGACGATTTGGTCGCCGACTTCGGGAACAAAAGCCTCGATCAGCTCAAAGAGGATTATAACATCGATATTGTCGCGCTTTTGAAGCTTCCGGTCAGCTTGCCGTCGGATATCACCTCCGCGCCGTTCAAGTCCTTTATTTCGGCGGACGGAATAAAATCTATCTTGAACTTCATTCCCTTGACTACGGTGCTCGATATGGCGGGTATGACGGATTTGCCCGGCAACCTGTATGAGTCGTTCTCGTCAAACGGCGCGACGGTCGGTATGCTCATAGACGGCGACGTCGACGGCATTCTTGCGGGCATACAGGTCGGCGGGCTTATGGGCTTTGAAAAGGTTTATACCGACGCCGTGACGGACGACCAACACGTTCATGACGAAACCTGCCCTTACGTTTGGCGCGAAAAGGACGGCTCTAAGATACAAGCGATTATGGCGCAGGTCGCTAATAATTATATTACCGATATTATCGGTGGCGATATCAGCATCGACAAAATTATGGGCAATATCACGCTCGGCGAAATTATGGGCTTCGAGCTGATAGAACACGACGAAGCCGATACCGACCACGTTCATACGGCGGATTGCTTCGTCGACGCCGAGGGTAATCCGCTCAGAGGAATAAACGCGCTTGTCGCGGATTTCCATTTTGCGGACTTGAGCGATTCCGCTAAATTCCAAGACCGCATCAACAATGCTCGGATAGGCGTTGCGCTTGGTTATACCGAGGTTCTTGAGTTTCAAAAGGACGGCGACGGCAATTTTATTTTAGACGGCGAGGGGGAGAAAATCCCCGCCCCGAGTACGTGGCTCAAAAAAGACGGCGAACAGGAAACCGGTCTTATCGGACACTTCTGCGGCCTTACTATTACGGGTATGAGCGGCTCGGGCTTTAACGACGTTATCGACGGCTTGAAGATTGACGAGGTTATAACCATTAATGGGGACAGTAATCCGCTTTTGCTGGAGCTTAGAGAAAAACAAACTACGGTTGCGACTCTCGAGAGCGACGTGAGCGAGCTGCTTAATAAAGCAAGCATGGAACAGCTCATCAGTTGGTGCGGAATAACCGTTTCGCCGGGGGCTTCGGATAAGCTTAACGCCGAGCTTCCGGACAATTCGGGCCGCAAATTAAAGGATCTCGGTTTGGAGGAATTTTTGGAATTCGTGCTTAATCCTCCTACGCAGGGACCGTAAGGCGAAACGGTAACGGACATCGGCAAAAACACGTCGCAACGGGGAATTTAATGGATAAACTGATAATTATTGACGGGAACAGCCTGCTGAACAGGGCGTATTACGCCATACAAATGCCTTTGAAATCCTCGCGCGGCGAGCCGACTAACGCGGTTTACGGCTTTACTACCATGCTCAATAAGCTTTTGGAAACGGAGCGGCCGGCATACGTTGCGGTCGCTTTCGATCTGCCCGCGCCTACCTTCCGCCACAAAATGTACGCCGGCTATAAGGCGTCGCGAAAGGGTATGCCCGACGAGCTTGCCGTGCAAATACCCATTCTCAAAAGATTACTCGCCGCAATGGGAATCAAGACGTTTGAAATGACGGGCTACGAGGCGGACGATATTATCGGCACCGTATCGGTAATTTCACCCGCTCCCGTCGCTATCGTTACCGGAGACCGCGACAGCCTGCAGCTGATAAGCGACAAAACGGTCGTATATTTAACGAAGAAGGGGCTTTCGGAGATCGATAAGGTCGATTCGGCGAGGCTTTTGGAATTGTACGGGTTGACGCCCCCGGGCATGATCGAGCTTAAATCGCTCATGGGCGATGCTTCCGACTGCATTCCCGGCGTACCGGGAGTCGGCGAAAAAACCGCGCTCGATTTGCTGAATAATTACAAAACCTTAGACGGGGTTTATGAGAACATAGACAAAACGAAGGGCAAGCTGCGCGAGCGGCTTGAGGAAAACAAAGAGCTGGCTTATCTTTCGTATAAGCTTGCCGTCATCGATACGCGCGTTCCTATAGATTTTAAGCTTGAGGAAATGCGCACGGTTTATCCTTTTCCCGAGGCGGCGTTGGAAATTTTTGCCGAGTTGAACTTTAAGTCGTTGATAAAGCAGGCTAATATAAAAAACCCGGGCGCGGCGGCGGAATACAAGACGGAGCCGGTCAAAGCGCCGGTTACTAAGTCCGAGCGTTTGCGCGTCGTACTGCCCGAGGTGACGACGGAGATACACACCGCGCCCGGCGCGGTCAAGCTCGGTGCGGCGGCGATTGTTTTCGGGGAGGATTTGCACTTCTCGGACGGCGCGCGGGAAATCGTTTGCAGATGCCGCCGCGACTTGTTGAGCGAGGGCGCGTCGTACGACGTGTGGCTTACCGCGCTTAAGGGTTATTTCGAGGACGCTAAGATTCCTAAGATTTTGTTTGAGAGTAAGGCGGTGAGGCATGAGCTTGCGCGTTACGGTATCGAGCTTAGAGGCGAAATTTTCGACGTGCAGCTTGCGCAGTACGTTATCGATTACGCACTTGTTTCGGCTACGCTCTCCGAAACGCTGCAAAAAGAAGACATGTCCGGCGATACTCCCGCGGCCGCTCTTTTTGCTTTGTCCGCGGGTTTGAAAACCGCGCTGAACGGTTACGAGGATTTGTATTATAATATCGAGCTGCCTCTTTCCGACGTGCTTTTTGAAATGGAACGAACCGGCTTCCGCGTGGACGTCGGCGTGCTTGACGAGCTGGGCGCGCGTTACCGCGCGGAGCTTGAAAGACTTACGAATGAAATTTATGACCTTGCCGGAGTCCGTTTTAATATCAATTCGCCCAAGCAGATCGGCGAGGTGCTTTTTGATAAAATGGGTTTGGGTCACGCCAAGAAGAGCAAGTCAGGCGCGTACGGTACGGGCGCGGACATTTTGGAAAAGCTTGCCGAGGATAATCCCGTCGCGCAGCTCATTTTGCAGCACCGGGCGCTTAGCAAGCTCAACGGCACCTACGTAGAGGGGCTCAAACGCCTCGTAAAGGCGGACGGGGTCATGCACACGGAATTCCGTCAGGCCGTTACCGCGACGGGCAGGCTGTCGAGCGCAGAACCTAATTTGCAGAATATTCCTATCCGCGAGGAGGAGGGGCGCGAGATACGCAGGGCGTTTATAGCGCGCGACGGTTGCGTGCTGATATCGGCGGATTACTCTCAAATCGAGCTGCGGCTGCTCGCCGACTTCTCGGGCGAGGAAGCCCTGATCGCATCCTTTTGCGCGGGCGAGGACATTCATCGGAGAACCGCGGGCGAGGTTAACGGCGTGCCGATAGAACAGGTCACGGGTCAAATGCGGCGCGAGGCAAAGGCGGTCAATTTCGGCATTATTTACGGCATAAGTAATTTCGGTCTGGCGCAAGGCCTGGGCATCGCGCCGTCTAAGGCTAAGGAGATTATAACGAAATATTTTGAGAACTACCCCAAGGTGCGCGCCTATCTTGACGGCATCAAGAGCGCCGCGCGCCGCGACGGCTATATCAAAACGTTGTTCGGGCGCGTGCGGTATTTCCCGGAATTAAGCTCGCCTAATTTTAACGTGCGGGCGTTCGGCGAGCGCGCCGCTATGAACATGCCCTTGCAGGGCGCGGCGGCGGACATTATGAAGCTGGCTATGATTAAGGTTAACGACGCTTTAAGGGAGTCGGGAATAAAAGCCAAGCTGATTTTGCAGGTACACGACGAATTGATTGTGGAGGCCGACGCGTCTTGCGCCAAGGAGGCGGTTGCGCTTCTCAAGGCGGGCATGGAGGACGTAGTTAAGCTTAAGGTTCCGCTTACGGCGGATATTTCCGAGAGCAAGAGCTGGTTCGGAATGTAGGTGAGGTTTATGATATTAGTGGCGATTACGGGCGGTATCGCAAGCGGTAAAACCCTTGTGTCCGACCGCTTGAGGGAATTAGGCGCGGCGGTTATAGACGCCGATATCGTAAGCCGCGAGGTTATGTCTAAGGGACAGCCGGGCGCGGCGGCGGTAAGGGAATTTTTCGGCGAGGAATATATCGCCGAGTCGGGCGGAGTAGACCGCCGTAAGCTGCGCGGGCTTGTATTCGGGAACGCCTATCAGTTATCGGTGCTCAATTCGCTTATGCAT
>JAITNT010000255.1 GCA_031290295.1 Clostridiales bacterium | reverse complement strand
ATGTTCGGTATGTGAGCCGTGGTATTCCACTCCCATGCCCAAACGCCGCCGAGCGTACTTGGCGCGGTGTCGTTGTAAACCCTGAAGACCAACCATTGATAATCGGTAATGTCCTGCACAGCCGGGAGCGTCAGGGTAATTTCACTGTAGCCTCCGACGGCCCAGTCCGTAATCTTTAACGAGCCGGCCTCGGTTCCGTACGCGTGATCGGTACTGTATTCAAACGGACTGTCGACGTTTTTGAGCGTAAGCTGCGTCGTTCCGACCGCTTGGTCGAAATACCCGACCTTTTTCTCGGCGGGAAGCTCCGCCTGGGTATCCGTCGCGTACAAGGCAGAGATATAGAACACGGTGCCGTCGGGCAGCTTATTCCAATCCGCGCTGAAAATCCAAATCGCCAAGCCCGTGATGTCCGCCGCCGTTTTTTCGGAGTTCGACAGGGGCTGCGAAAGGTCATGCCTAAACTCCGTCCATTCGCCCGGCGCGCAAAGCGTTCCGCCGAACCACGCGTACCCGGCTCTTAAGAAGAACGAATTTGGGTTGTAAACCCGATAGACCAGATACCCGTAGTCCGAAACGTCCTTCTCTACCAAATTCTGCAGGGGCATTAGGTTGTTGGCTTCCCCTACAGTGTGCGTAACCTTCATCGAACCCGCCTCGGTTTCGTACTTGTGCGCGGTGTCGTACTCGACCGTCATCGCGCCGCCGTTCATCGTTTGCAGAGCGACCTGTTTAAGACCGTAGGCTTTATCGAAATACCCGATCTTGCCCGGCACGACGTCCTCCTGCGGGACGAGCTTCTCCGCATACAGCGCGGAAAGATAGAACACGGTATCGGGAGGCAAATAATTCTGGTAATCCTCGGCAAGAATCCGAATCGCCAAGCCCGTAATGTTCGTCGGCTCTTTGCCGGAATTCGACAGGGGCTGTGAAAGGTCTGCAACGACCTCCGTCCATACGCCCGCCGGGCAAAGCGTATTGCCGAACCATGCGTACCCTGCGCGCAAAGCGAAAGCGTTGGGATTGTATACCCGATAGACCAAAGTATCGTATCCCGAAACGTCTTTCTCGATCAGGTTCTGCAGGGGCAGCAGGTTGTTCTCGTCAAAGACCTTGTGAGTAACCTTAAGCGAGCCGGCCTCGTCCCCGTAATACCTGTCTACGGTGTAATCTATTTCCATTTCGCCGCCGTTCATCGTCGAGATGCCGACCTGCTGCACACCGTAGGCCTTGTCAAAATATGCGATCTTGCCCTGTACGATTTCGTCCTCGGGGACGACTGACGGCGGTACGTCCATCGCATACAGCGCGGAGAGATAGAACTCGACGCCGGCGGGCAACTCCCCGTAATCGCGGGCAAGCACCCGAACGCCCAAGCCCGTGATGTCCGTCGTAGTTTTGCCGGAGGCATACAGCGGCTCCGAAAGGTCGTACACGACCTCGGTCCATACGCCGCCGGGGCAAAGCGTATTGCCGAACCATGCGTACCCTGCGCGCAAAGCGAAAGCGTTGGGATTGTATACGCGGTAGACCAAATATCCGTAGTCAGACACGTCGCTTTCGAGCAGGTTCTGCAAACGCAATAAATTAAAGTCTGCGTCCCATGCGTTGAAAGTGACCTTCATCGAGCCTTCCTCGATTCCGTACTTGCGCGCGGTGTCGTACGCCGTCGTTATATTATCCCCGTATCCCGCCGGGGCGGCGACTTGATACAGGCCGAACTCCTGATCGAAATATCCAATCTTTCCCGTCACGACCTCGGACGGACCGTCCGCCGCCAAAACGGTATATTCATAGTCCTTGGCGTTGCCGAACGAGCCCTCCGCATGAATGACGATACGATATCCGCCCGTCGCGTGCTGCGCGGTAAAGCCGCCCGCCGAGAGGTCGATTTCCTGTTTGTTAGAAGAATCCGGCGCGGGATAGTAAATTTTCAAATGGCTCTTCGTCAAATCCGCGCCTCCGCCGTATGTAAAATGCGGCAGGCTGTAGCGAACACCCTTAAAGAAGTATGCCGGAATTTCCGCATCCTCGTCGATAGTGACGGTGGGCGGCGCCTTTGCAAACGCCACCTTTAACACGGCGTCCGCTATTTTTGCGTCGCCCGCGGTAAAGGTAAGCTCATATGTGCCGATTTTGTCGGCGTTAATCGCCTTGCCGTCCTGCAGCAGCGTAACGTCCGCGCCGTCGGGAGCCTTCGCGCCCTTCAGCGTGACGCGGTATTCCGCGTAAATTTCGCCGTTAGCGTCCACCACCTCGAAATCGGGTACGGTATACGGTCCGCATTCCGCTTGTTGTACCTCCGTCGGCACGTTGATAAAGAGGGCGGCGGTCTTGTTGTTGCCGCACGCGAACATCCCCGTCGCGAGCAAGGCGCACAGCAGCACCGCAGCCGTTTTTTGCAGTCTTTGCAAAAGTAGTTTTTTCATGATTTTATCTCCTTATTTTTTGATTCGTATTTTTTGATTTCGGCTAAACCCTATCGTTGCAGCCGTCGCGCAATTTGCTTTGACGGCGCTTTTTATTTCGCCGCGCCGATAATCGCCGCCCAATTCAGCATAAAGTAGGCTTTGGTATCGCTTAGTATTTTAGCCGGCGCAACCCCTTGGTACAGCAGCGGATCCAACTCCTCGCTGTAAGGCCTGAAGGCCTGCCGGTACACAAGCGGCGAGGACCCGTCCGCGCCGATAGGCAGATAATCGTCGCCGAACAGCTCGTAGCGGGACTTGACAAACGTCGAAAACGTCTCCTCGGCGGGCGTATAGCCGTAGGGCATCGTCAAGCCGTTCAGGGACTCCGCATAAATTTTCTGCGCTTGCGCGGACGCTATGAACGTCAGAAAATCCTTCGCCTTGTCTTGATTTTTGCTTGTAACGGGAATGAACGCCGGGTGACCCAGAGCCGCGCAATAGACCATTCTTCTCGCCTCGCTTACCCTGTCGAAGTCGTTTTGCGAAACGCCGCCGAAGCTTTGCGCGCCGCCGTCAATCGCGTCGATTAATGCCCGAAGCGTTTCGTCCGTCATCGCCGTATTTTCCAATTTTTCGGTAATCGCGCTGATAACGGGCAGCCGCATCATGCGGATATCCTGCGGCTTTACCGAAAGGTAGCTCGCCATTTCGTTTTCCAGCCAGTCGCCGTTGACGTTCATCGCGCATTCCTTCATATCCTTTCCCTTGAAGCCCTGGCTTAAAAAAGCGATCTGCGCTTCCGTAAACGACATGGAATCGGAATATTGATGTACGTAGCCGTTGGACTTTGCAAAAATCGCGGACGCTACCCCGAGCGACCTTGCTCGCCCCGCCATATCCATAACCTCGCCGCCGGTCGCAAGCGTTCTTACGCCGTCCTTTTGATAATAGCCCGCGTAATAGTCGTAATAGTTGTCATACCCCTCGTATTGCGCCCACCATGTAAGATGCGCGTACGACGCATACGGAATGCCCGTAGAGAAGGAAAGCGCATAAATATTTTTGTTCTTGCACGCCTGACAAAATGCGATCAGCTCGTCGGTTGTGCGCGGGAGCGTGTACCCGTTCGCGCCGAACGCCTTGTCCAGAACGGTTTTATTATACACTAAGCTCGCCACCGCGTTGTTCCAATTCATTTGGTATATCTTGCCGTCGTCCGCCGCAAGCTTGTCATAAATTGCCGGGGTCGTCGACTCGCGGACGGTCTTGGTCTGCCCCTCCGGCACGGCGTCGTATACCGGCGTTAAATCCGCCAGCTTGCCGCCCGCCTGCGCGGTATACGCCTCGCCGAGGGCAAACCCGATGTCGTACGGCAGGGTTCCCGCCGCCGCCAGCGTCGTCAGCTCGTCCGCCACATAAATCTTGGTCACGCTCACCTTAACGCCGGTTTGCGCATAATACGCTTTTCCGATTTCCTCAAGCCATTGCGAGCCGAACCCTGCCTCGGATATGGCGACGCTGATTCCGTCTTTTTTACCGCTGCCGGAGCCGTTACCCCAATCGTCGTCGTCGTCGCTTTTGCAAGCGGCGATCGTCGACAACAGTATCAAAGCGACACCGAGAATGATGATTCTTTTAAGCATTTTCATTTCTTTATACTCCTTTATTTGTTTTTTAAGCGAGCGGAATCAGGAACGCGCCCTGCCCGGGTTCGAGCTTGAACTCTATTACATTGTCCTTCAGGTTATAGATTTTTTCGATTCCCTTCGTGTACATAGCGACCTTTTTAGCGTTGTTAAATTCAATTTTTACGACGTCGCTTTGATCGTCGAAGGGATTGCTGAAGTTGGTGACGAGCAGACCGTTGCGGCCGTCCGCGTCTACAAATTCGCCCATAAGGGTGTCTTGCGAGGCAAGCTGCCGTTTGATAAATGAAATCCTTTCCAACGGATCGGAAAGCCCCGCAAAATTTGTGTTCGTCTCCTCTTCGTTGTCCGTGCCGATAACGGGCAGCGTGCCCAGCCACTTATAGCTTAAATAGATGCTCTGCAGGGCTTTCAACTCGGCGTTTACAGTCTTGGCGTACTCATAAGCGGGATACGTTTTGCAGGACTGATCCTTGCTGACCAAGGGCTTACCCCAGCCCGACGCAACAGATCCGGCATAAGTAAAGTAGGTGAAGCTTCGGATTCCGAACGCCATGTTAACGAAAAATTGATATCGCAAACTCTGTTCCGTCGCCGCCGGATAGGAATAATGCTCCGTCGCTTGAATAAAGAAGTGTGATTCCGCGCCGTTTGCGTTTGCGGCGATTGCAATCCGCTCCACGCCCGCAAGCCACGTACTTTTCAGAGAGTGTACGCCGCTCTTATACACCAGCGGATAGATGTCGCAGGAAAGCATTTTCGTACCCGAGGTAAGCTTGCCTAAAACGTCGCTGCAATATTTGTTTACGTGCTCCTCAAAGGTTAAGCCCCCGAAGTAGCTTGTCGCGTCGTTAGGAAGCAGATTAGCGTAAAACATCAGCTTATCGCCGTATCGGGTCATGTGCTGCTCCGCCAACTCCGCGACCTGCGGGAGTATAGCGTCGCTCGGCTCGTCCCAATAGTTGATCGCGGTAACCGCCGGATACTGCGAATAATCCGTATTATCCACCGTTGTGCTTTCTTGCGACATTGCGTTGCCCATCGAGACGATCGCTTTTAAGCCGACAGCCTCGCAATACTCCAAATTTCGGACGAAATTCGGAGTGCCTCTTAACCCGAGCGCTTCGTCCACGAACATATGCGTCAAGCCCATGTCCTTTGCCAGCTGATAGTCGGCAAGCGTAACGACAGGAGAGTTCCACCCTCCGATCATCATCTCTAATTGATTGTCGTATTCGGGCACCGTGACTCCGTTCGGTTTTGCGCCCCCGCAACCGAACGCGACCGCAGCTACGATTATGCCCGTTAATACCGCCGCCATTTTTTTCACCATTTTGTTCCTTGCTCCTTTTTCTGTTTTTCGTTTTGCTATCTATATCTACTTAGAAGAACCGCCGCGTTACTCTAAGGTTGCTTTTTCCGTCGGACGGAATCGGTTTCAGCCTTTCAACCCGCCGCCGAACGATATGTCCATAATCTTGCCGGAAAAGAATACGAACAGCGCGACTACCGGAAGCGCGCTGAGCAGCACTCCGGCGAGCAATACGGGAATATTCTGTATTCTCGTGGTCATAATCTGGAACATATACAGCCCCGACGAAAGCGTGGGATAGCTTTTCAAAAACAGCAGCGGACCCGAATAATCATTCCAAAGCCCGATTGCGGCGACTATCAAAAGGGCGAGAATCGCCGGAACCGCCTGCGGCATCATCACCTTCAAAAACGTCTTAGCGTGCCCCGCTCCGTCGATAAACGCCGCCTCGGCAAAGTTCCACGACAGGTTCTTAAAATAGGCGTACAGCGCGAGGAAGTTAAAGCCGAAGCCGCCGGCAAAGGACAGCAGCAGCAACGGCGTATTCAGAATGCCCAAATCGCGGTATAACCGATATTGCGAGGGCATCGCGCCCACGATCGGAATCATCATCGTGACGATAGCAAGCATGTAGACGAAGCTTTTGCCAGGGAAATCGTATTTTGCCACGACGTACGCGACCATCGAGGAAACGGATATGCCGAGCGCGGCCCCTCCTAACGCGTACCACAGCGAATTTACGGTCATTGAAAACATATTTGTGCCGTTTACGCTCAACGCGGAGAACGCGCCGGTGAAATTACTGAACAGCCATTTTGTGGGCAGACCGTTGACGTTGTAGGTGGTAAACTCAACCTGATCCTTTAACGCGGTAAGAAAGCACCACGCCAGCGGCGCGAGCAAGCTTAGCCCGTATACGATTAATATGACGAACAACACGATCTTTACGGTCAAAAACCCGGGATGCCGGACTTTAAGCGTTTTGATTTTCAATACTCCACCTCCGGATCGATTTTTGACATAAGCTTACGAATTCCCAGCACGATCGGCAGGCTTATAAGCGTAAAGAACACGCCGATCGCCGCGGGATATTCGTACACCTTTCCGTACCACGTCAGGGTATAAATCAAAAACGGCAGCGTCATCGTTTTATTGCGTCCTAATATGCTGCCCGCCTCGCTGAACAAGAGAACCGGCCCGCCGCTGTTAAATAGACCCGTGAACGCGATAATAACCGTCATTGACAGGGTCGGCCAAATGATAGGTATCACCACCGACCACAGCTCCCTGAGCCATGTGATTCCGTCCATCCGCCCCGCCTCGATAATCTCCGCGGGCAGTCGGTTCATCGCGCCCTGATAAAGAATCATATTGATACCTAAGCCCGTCCAGACCGTATAAAAAATAATCGTCGGCGTAGCCGTACCGTCGGTATTTAACAGCGGGGGCATTTCATAGCCGAACAGCTTTTCGACTATAGTATAGACGGGACCGAAGGTCGAGATGATGTTTTTGAAGATTGTGACGTAGACGACCGCCGAAATAATGGACGGCAAGAAGAAAACGACCCTGAACGCCTTGTATCCCGCTATCTTTTTATAGAGAAAATAGGCGACGAAAAGTGACAGCGGAATCATAAGCACAACGTTTATGCCGAAATATTTCAGCGTGTTCAGAAATCCCGTCAGCAGATCGGAGTTCGGGCTTTGAAACTCCCGAAACATTCTTGCGAAATTGCCGAACGACCACACGTAGATTTCGTTGTAAGCGTCGTCCACGCCCTTATATTCCTTAAATGCGAGCAGAATAGAATTGAAGTTTACGACCGCGTAAAACACGATAAACTGAACGACGGCAAAGGCAAGAAAGGAGTAAACAAATATGTATTTGTTTCTCTTAAAGGACGTTGCTCTTTTATTTACGTTCCTCATTTCCGACGCTCCTCTTTACGGTTATTTCCGTTATTTTTATTCAATTGCCGCCGTTTTGCCGTTGCATCCTTTAATCGCTTCGGCGGCTGCCGAGCCGAATTTAAGCTTACGGTCATAGGCATAAAGCCCGTTGCGTTCCCGTTCGGCGGCGGTTTGCTCAATAATTACTTGCGAATCCTTTTCTATTGCCGCAAGGCGCGATAAGCAATCGCGGATTTTGTCCTCCGCGGCCGCGCTCAGCTTGGAAGCGCGGTCATAGGTATAAAGCCCGTTGCATTCCTGCTCGACGTCGTAGAGCT
>JAITNT010000109.1 GCA_031290295.1 Clostridiales bacterium | reverse complement strand
CGGCTTTTATATTTTCACGGAAGCGTTGCGAAAGCGCCTTTCCGTCTATTATTGCTGCGCTCATATTTGTTCCTCTCTCCTGCGGCGTGTTTACATAAATCTAAAAAAAGCGGATTTTCTTCCGATTTTACGCGGTCGTCCCCGAATCGTCAAGCTTTTTGATAATGCCCGCCAGTACCCCGTTTATATACGCAGGACTTTTATCCGTAGAAAAAACCTTCGCCAAATTAACGACCTCGTTGCAGGAAACCGACCGCGGAATGTCCGGTATAAAGTAGATTTCATATGCCGCAAGCAACAACAAGCTAAGGTCTACCCTAAAAATTCTGTCGATCGAAAACCCCGCGGCGCAAAGTGAAATAACGCCGACAAGTTTATCGTAGTTTTCTATAACGCCGGTATAAACCTTACGGATATAGTCGCGGTCGGCGTCGGTCAATTCGTTTGAATCGGAAAGATTTTCCATAGTAAAATCATTTTGCTCCGATAAAAACAGATATTCAAATATAAGGCTGAAAGCTTTTTCTCGTGCGGCGCTGCGGCTCATATTTATAATTCCTTAGGTCAAAAATATTAGTATCCGTCGTTATTAGTCAGTCTTTCTATAAGGTAATCGATACGTCTGATAATTTCAATATTGTACCGCGGAGTGGTATACGGCAGTTTTTCAGACTGTAAATCCTGTATGCGCGACAGCTGTCTTTCGACCTCGGCGTCGTGCGCGCGGCGGCGGTAACCCATAAGCTCCTTGCGCTCCTCCGACGTCAGCTCGTCCTTATCGGAGGACTTATCGATTTGGGCGATAATATCCTCGAGCCGCTCGTCGAGCTTTTGCGACTCTACGGCGGTATCTGCAACCTCCTGCGCTTGAACGTCTGCCGGTTGAACGTCGGCGTTAACCTTGTTCACGGCGTTCGGCTCATTAGCATAATTTTGCGAAGCGGCGGCTTTTGAACCGCTCGGCAGTAATACCGAAACGTCGGCGTAATGCATACGGAAATTCGGGATTGAAATACCCTTTTCGCCGAAGCCCGAAACCAGCTCTCTTTTGAATTCGGCAAGCAGCTCCGTCGCGTTTGCGTGCTTACCCAGGCTCACGTTCAGCTCGATACAATAATCCGTTTCGTTAAGGCTTATCGAATAAGAAATAAAATTTAATCCGTCGATGTACCTCGCGGCTTTATGCGCGACCTCGCGTATATATTTATGGTCAAGCGGCAACGGCTTTCGGTTGCCCTCGGCGTTCACCGCGGAATCGTCGACATCGTATCCGACGCCGATCGTTTTTCTTGCGGGCAGCAACGAAAATATGATATTAAGCGCGGCGGCCAGCGCCAATAACCCGCCCGCGCCGTAGAACAGATAAATATAAATGCTTTCACCCGTTAACGCTTCGTCGAGCTTGCCGAAAAAATCGTATACCCCGAAGTAACCGAGCGCAACGGCGGCGACGGTAAGCAATACCACTAACGCGCATACAATGCTTAGAATTTTTGTTAAAACCTTCATATTTTCCTCCTAACAAAATGCCCGACTCCCCATAAATGAGAGAGCCGGTCAAATTTCTTAAATTATATCGTCGGCAAACGTTACGCCGAGAACGCTCACGTTCACTACCCCGACCTTATACCCGGACATAGTTTCTACGCTTCGCTTAATGTTCTCCTGCACCCTGTACGCCACGTCGCTGACGTGGTTGTTGTAATAAATATTAATGTAAACGTCAACGTTTATTCTAGATTCGTCAAAATCAATTCTAACGCACTTGCCTTGCAGGTTTGCGACGCCCGAAATTTCTCTCGCGGCAAGCGTAATGATAGAAACGATAACGTTTCTACCATACGCGACTGCGCCCTTGCGATTCGGATCGGAATTGCTTTTGACTGCCAACGATTGTGTACCTCGAGCCTCATTTGTTCTATTTTAACACAAAAAATGTAATATTACAAGGAATTATTAGTTTGTGACGGAATAATTCTTATACTTGTAGCGGGTTTTCCCGTCTCGGTCATAGTGAGATGAAGAATTTGCGCGACCTCGCTCGCCTCGAGATTAGCCGCCTCGATTTGAACTATTACGTTTACGTAGCCCGTACTTGCGGAAATTACGCAGTCGCTGTATCCCAGCGCCTTGATACCGCCCTCGAGAACGCGCTCAACCTCTATCGCTAACGCCAGCGCGGCTTTCTGACTGACGGCCTCGGACTTTTGCTCCGCGCTTAACTCCGCATTATTGATAATCGAGTCGAGATAAAGAATAGTTTGATTGCGCGCGTTTACCCTGTCCGCTCTGAAGGTTGTAAAGAAGTTGCCTTCGGCTACGATTGCGGCGACGGGTTTGTCGCGGTTATTGAGCCACACATTAAGGAAGCCCGTCGCGACGAGTAACACTACCATACCGGATAAAATAACGATTTTTTTCTTTTTGCTTAACATTTTTGCCCTCCAAAAATTACCTTAGTTTATTTTATTAGTCATATCCGCGATTTATTACTATTTACTGCTATAAACATAAATCAAATTCGGATTAAGCTGAAACAGTACGCTCACCGCGTTAATAATCTCCAGCCGCACCCGCGTGTCGCGTCCGTTCTCACAGGCGACGATTACGCCCAACACCTTAGGGTTTATCTCCTTGAGTATCAACGGAATCTGAATGCCCGAGTTATTAAGGATTTGCGGCGAATCGCTGCCCTGCGTCGTTTCGTTGCCGCCGTTATTCGACGTATTCCGGCTTGTGATATATGCGATGACAAGCTCGGGCGTCCCCTCGAAGTTTATCATGACCTTGACGTCTCCCGCGCCGTAAATGTTCTTCAGCGTATCGGCAAGCTTCCTTTCGGTCTCCAGACAATAGTCGTAAGCGTTATTATTATTCGCGTCCGCAGTCTTGTCCGCGCCCGCGCCGAAAGGATTACCCGACAAGAAGATAAGCACGATCACCGCGCCTACGGCAAGCGCAAGATATATCTCTATATTCTTGATTCTCTTCAGCTTTTGCAAAACGCCCGCTATGCCGCGCTTTTTTGCGGCGTTCCCTTCCGTTTGTACGGACTCTTTTCTGTTATCAGCCATAAAAAACAACACTCTCCTTAGCTATTGATAATTTTTGCGAGGCTATGCGCGCGATATCCTCATACCTTTTGTTTTCGCTTGCGGAGCCGGACAGGGTCAGCTCGGTGAGGTCGCAGGCAACCGACAGAATCCTCATATCCTCGTAATACTTGTCTACCGTTATAGTAACCTTTACGCCCGAATATCCGCTCATATCGAGCGTACGTTTGAGATCGCTCTCCAGCAGTCCGATTTTTTGTTTATACGTTATCTCCGCAATGCCGTCGTCTATATTTATGCCGCCGCCGTCTATCTTAAAACCGAACCCCGAATCGATAAGCGCGGGCAGCGGGCGCAAGATAACGAACAGCACTATAACGGCAAATACGCTTTTTGTGAATTTCCGCATTTTGCCGTCGGGAATCAAAATATCTATCAGCGCGCCCAAAAGCACTACGCCGCAAATACTTAATATCCATGCGCTTATTTCACTCATAATTAACTCACAAACAGCTGATTGCCGGTGGAAATTATCAGCAACAGCGTTATAAAATACATAAAGGCTACCGAAAGCAAAACCGCGATAAGCATGTTCAGGCTTTTTGCCGCCGCGGAAACAAAGGAGGAGTAACCGCTCTCCGACAGCGGCTCCAGTACGGCCGCGGTAAGCTTCAGACCCAGGCTCATAACGATAACCGAAATAAGCGGTGCCATTACGGTAGCGGCGAGCAATAACAGCGCGGACATACCTACGGCGTTTTTGATAAGCACGCTGCCCGCGATTATGAGATTAAGCCCCTCCGACAGGTAGCCGCCTACGATAGGTATGTAATGGCTTATCGCATACCGCGCGGTTTTTATAGAAACGCCGTCGTACGTCGCGGCGGTAATTCCCTGTACCGTCATAAACGCCGAAAACACCGCGAATACGAGTCCTATGCACCACTTAGACAAGCTGCCTATGAATCCGCTGAACTTACCGAGCTTAACGTTAGGACTTAAATTTCCTATTATATTAAAGACAAAAGAAAAAATAAACAACGGTAAAATGAAATGCGTCATCATTTCCGACACAAAGGTTGACAGCATAGCCGCGACCGGCTGATATACCGCCGCCGAGCTTGTGCCGCCGAGCGCGGTTATGAACGACAGCAGTACCGGGAAAATAACGTTCATTTGCTCCTGCATGGCGTTAACGGTATTCTTCGTTACGTTTACGAGGGAAAATACCGCGTACGCCACTACTATTATTACGGCGGCGTAGCACGCATAATATACGATAGCGCCCGATTTGCTTTTGTCGGAGCGCATATTGTTCAGCAATGACGACAGCACCGCAATTCCTACGACGGTTGCAAAAAGCGGCATAACCTCGGCGATGCTTCCGAACGCCATCGCCGTTATCGCCTCTAGCGCGCTGTCATAACCTATTTTGAAGTCGCCGTTAATTATCGAGCGAACCTTGTCGCCGAAGCTTGTACCGCCGAACAACGCGTTGCCGCCCGAGTTAAGCCGCTCGATCAGCTTTTCAAATTGCGAAAAATCCAACCCGTTAAGCTGCTCGTCAATGTTGCCGTTAAGCTCGTCCTCGATTTCCTCCGGAGATTTTGCGCCGTTCTCTCCCGCGAACGCTATCCCGCGCGGCGCGGAAAACAACAGCAAAAAAAACAGCAGCAAGATTACTAAGGCTTTAACCTTGCTTGCCCTTAGCTTCTTCAAGGCTTGTCCTTTCAAGGCAGCAACCCCGTTATCAGGTTAATAAGCGCGGTAAATATCGGCAAACTCAAAAACATAATTATTATCTTACCCCCAAGACTGATTTTGTCGGCGACGCTGCGCACGCCCATATCCTCGCATAATACGGCGGCGAATTCCGTTATATAGCCTATGCCGATGATTTTCAGAATGCTGGAAATTATCGCCCCGTCAAGCCCCACTTTACCAGCAATCCCCGTAAGCGTTACGATTATCTCCACCAAATAATCTATCAGCATCAGCGCGATTATTACGCAGCCTGCCGCCGCCGTCAAAAACGCTATTTCCGGCTTTGCATCGCGTAAAGCTACGAAGCTGACGGCGGCGATAAGACCTACGCCGATTATCTTGAGTATCTCCATACCGCCCGGCTCCGTTAATACAATTGGAACAAATTGCTCAACGAACCGAACAGCTGGCTTACCATATTAATAATCATCAACAGCACGGTAATCAAGCCCGCAAGCGTTACAAGCATAGCAATTTCGTCCTTATCAGATTTCTTAAGGATTTGGTTAATCATAGCGGTAAGAATGCCTATCGCCGCTATTTTGAATATGATACTTACATCCATATAGGCGCTCTCCTACAAAATTATCAGCGCGGCGCACGCGCCCGCAAGCAAGCCGAGACGCGGGTACAAGGAGGAATATTTCTTGCGGTTAGCCGCCGACTCCTTCTGCTTGTCCGCTAAAGTCAGCCGAAAAGCCCCTATACTTTCTACCTGCGCTTCCTCGTCGGACTTCCCTAGTACGGATAAAAGCTGTACGACGTATTCGCGGTCGTCCGGGGTAAGATACGCCGCCGGGATTTTCTCCCTCAAAGCCGCCGCGTCCGTACCGGTATCCAGACAGCTCAGATATGTGCGCAAAATTTCCGCGGTTTCGGGACAAAATTTATCCATGTACCCTTCTATCATAATTTTCATAGGCTTATGAAAAAAAGCTATGTCGCCGCGCATATAGTCGCACATAAGTATAAAGTCGGACAGCACGGTGTCCCTAAGCGTATACCGCCTGCCCGCCTTGTACCCTACGGCGCCGCACAGCGCGGTAATTCCTATCCCGGCGATAATTTTGAGCGCAATCATGGGTAATACAAGCATGTGTTGTTTGAATCGTAAATTCCCTCGTACGTGCCGGGTCCGTTGCGATAAGACAGTACGACGAAGCGGTCAAACAGCTTATTCTTCATAGCGGCGCTGAAATTGGGCTTCAGACTAAGGTCGAGATGGTCAAAGGCGTGCGTCGTCGCAATAACCTTCACGCCGCAGCTGATAGCGTACGCGGCGGCTTTAACGTCCTCCTCCGTAGCAAGCTCGTCCGTAATAATGACGTCGGGGCGCATAGTCCTGATGCCCGTAGAGAAGCCGTACTCCTTGGTACAATTAGTAATAACGTCGGTGTACCGTCCCACCTCTAACTGCGGAATGCCGCCCGAGCACGCGGCAATCTCCGACCTCTCGTCCACTATAAGGATATTGATAGGCGTGCTCAACATAGAAATATTATTTGCAAGGTCGCGTATAAAGGTCGTTTTACCCGCGCCCGGCGGCGAAATAATCAGCGCATTGTATATATCCTTGTTGACTATATGATTAAACGCGTTAAGCGAACAGTTTTTGACCTCGTGCGGAATACGTATATTAATGCCGCAGTAATTCTTTTGCGTCCGCACGGCGTTATTTTCCTGTACAAGCTCGCCGCAAATTCCGATACGGATTCCGCCCGACACCGTAATAAAACCGTTCTTAATCTGACCGTTCACCGCATAAACGGAATATTCCGTCGCCTTATAAATTATCGCGTCTACAAGCTTGCGATCGGCGCATATCGCACCGCTAGCCGTCATAGACACGCCCTCTTCGGTAAGATGCATGTATTTGCCGCCGTAATTAACCAAAATCGGCTTTGCCGCGCGCACCCTAAGCTCATAAACCTTTTGATAGTTAAGCTTATTACTTATGATTGAATTGAGATATTCGGGCAAAATTTTACTAAGCATCAAAATTCTCCTTTCAAACAATATATATTCAGTTAACGCAAAATTAATGAGCGTCCAAAAAATAAATAACTAGTCTCAAGCCGACCGCGAATGCGCGCAAGAGAGCCGACCAAGCGTGAATCGGCGCTGCGACAAGCCGCCCTTTACGGGCGGCTGTCTTGCTTAATCCGATTCAGTCGGACTTAAAGAGGTTTAGTCTATCCGGGTGAGTACCGTAGCACGTTACTCGCGTGGTCATTCCGCTCGCTTGCGCTCGCTAGCGGTACGGTTCAC
>JAITNT010000082.1 GCA_031290295.1 Clostridiales bacterium | reverse complement strand
TAGTGTAATTTAAGATGAGGCTAAAACTTCTTGTGCAATCGAGCGGCGCTAGCTTCAGTTTGAGAGTAGTGTAATTTAAGATGAGGCTAAAACTAGCCGAAACGCCGAGAGGCGTCCGGGTACGGTTGAGAGTAGTGTAATTTAAGATGAGGCTAATCGAAGCGAAAACGGGCAAGCCTTATCCGCGTCCGAGCGTGACAACGCGGGAAAGTGTGACAAGCGTATGATAACAGAAGCGCAAAAACGGGCAAAAGCTAAATATCGCAGGGAAAAGTCTAAAAAACTTGTAGTAGAGCTTTTCCCGACTGAAAACATCTTGTCGCAACATCTTGAAGCTTTGACCGAGCCAAAAGCAACCTACATCAAGCGCCTAATTCGGGAGGATATAGAGCGGCAGAAGCCTACTTGAAAGAGTGAAAAATTTATCCAAAGAAAGGACATTCAGAAGAGTGTCCTTTTTATACGGAAAGGTTTGTTAAAAAACTTTGAGAAGGCTATTAAATGGTTGACTTATGCGCATTGAATGCGTATAATAAATATAGATTCGGAGAAGAATAAATGAAATATAGCGAACTTAAAAAGATACTGCGCTCAGCAGGTTGCTATAAGGAATCGGAGGGTACTAGCCATGAGCGTTGGTACAGCCCGATAACAGGCAAACGCTTTCCGGTCGGACGGCACGACGCGGAGGACGTTCATTCGGGAACATTTCATTCAATCCAAAAAGCGGCAGGCATAAAATAGGAGGTTATTATGAAATATGTATATCCGGCAATTTTTACGCGGGAAGATAATGTTATATACGTTAATTTCCCCGACATAGAAAATTGCTTTACGGACGGACACGACTTATCGCAAGCGCTTGAAAACGCACAAGACGTGTTATCGTTGACGTTATGCGGTATCGAGGACGACGGAATCGCTATACCGCAGCCCACGGCGATTGAAAGCATTGTTGTTAACGATAATCAATTCGTCAATTTTATTCAAGCCGATACCGTTGATTATCGGAGGTTTTATCGCGCATGTTCGGTCAGAAAATCCTTGACTATACCGACATGGTTAAATCAAAAAGCGGAGCAAAGCGGTATAAACTTTTCGCAACTCCTGCAAGAGGCGTTGAAAAAACAGCTAAATGTCTAAACCGTAGCAAATAGATAACTTAAAACCGGCACCCAAAAGCGCTATGTTTTTTACACGGCGCTTTTTTATGCAAAAAATATTTTTTGAGACAGGGAGGTTAACCGCAAGGTTAGCTTTTCGGCCTTGTCAAGGATTAGGATTGTTTTTCCACAGAAATATGTAGCTTATGCAAAATAATATCACGCCGGCAATAAAGATGTAAGGCGACATGTCAAAGAAAAACATATCGTAGGTTATCTCTAAAATCGGCATAACATACAATTATAAAAGATTATTCTAAAATGTGCGACAATTTAATTTACACTTTGCACCTCTTTTCCCCCGCGGTATAAACACCGTTTATTTACTTGACTTTTTTGCAATAAATATATAAAATTATCCCATACATCGGGAGAAGAATTTGTGAAAGTACTTAAAGAAAAGATATTGAAGTACGGACGTGTCTACCCGGGCAATATTTTGAAGGTGGACAGCTTTCTTAACCATCAGATAGATATGCGGCTGATTACGGAAATGGGCGGAGAGTTTGCGCGCCGTTATTCGGGTTGCGGAGTTAACAAGGTACTTACAATCGAGGCTTCCGGCATAATTCTTGCGGGCGTGGTCGCATGTGAAATGTGTTTACCCATGCTGTTCGCCAAAAAAGCCCCCACCAAGAACATTTCGGACGACGTTTACACGACAAGCGTTATGTCATATACGCACGGCAGAGTATATGACATTTTTGTTTCCAAGGAGTTCCTGCTGTCTACCGACCGCGTGCTGATAATCGACGATTTTCTTGCCAACGGCGTAGCAATCGAGGGACTTTCCGAGCTTATAAGGCAGGCGGGCGCGACGCTCGTCGGTTGCGGTATCGCTATTGAAAAGGGCTTTCAGGACGGCGGCAAGCGTCTGCGCGGCAAGGGTATCCGCATAGAATCCCTCGTTACCGTAGACGGCATGACCGATAACGCGCTGACCTTCGCGGAGTGACGGCAAGGTCGTTCCGGCGGAACCTCGATATAAACGCAAAGGAGGCCGAAAAGCTTTCGGCGCGTTTAATAAAAAAACAGGAGAGAAAAAAGGAATGAAGAAACTACTCATGGTACTGTGCGCGGTAATGCTTGCCGCCGGCACGACGGCGGCTTTCGCGGGCTGCGGCGGCGGCTCGAAGGAATTCAAGGTCGGCGTTTTGTATATCACCGGGCAAAACGACACGTCCGGCTATACCTATGCGCATCATCAGGGCGTTTTGGCGATGAAAAGCAGTCTTGGACTCAAGGATTCGCAGCTTGTTATCAAGGATAACGTCAAGGACGACGACCCTACCGCCATTAACAGGGCTATCGGCGATTTGATTGCGGAAGGCTGTAATATGATTATCGGGACAAGCTTCGGCTATTTTGATGAAATAAAAGAAGCGGCGCTTGAGAATCCGGAGATTATCTTCAGTCACGGCACGGGCGAGCTTGACACCTTCGGCGCGGACGAGCCGGGCAATATGAATAACTACTTCGGCAGAATTTATCAGGCGCGCTATTTGGCGGGCATTGTCGCCGGTTCGGAAGCAAGCGTTGGTGCGAACATAGGTTATGTCGCCGCGCACGGTCATTATATCGCTGAATGCTCGAGCGGCGTTAACGCGTTTACGCTCGGCGTACAGGCGGTTAACCCCGGCGCTACCGTTTATGTCAAAACGCTCGGAGCATGGTTCGAGTTGACCAACGAAAAGACCTTTGCCGAGAATTTAATCGGTTACCCCTATAATTGCGAGATTATCACGCAGCATTGCGATACAAACGGCCCCTCTAAGGCGGCGCAAGAAAAGGGCAAAAAGAGTATCGGTTACAATTCCGATATGGCGCTTGCGTTAGGCGGCACGGAACGCGATGCATCCGTGCTTACGTCGGTAACGTGGAATTGGGGCGTATATTATACCGAAGCCGTATCAAAAGCTATGGAATGCTTTGACGGCGCAAAATATGTAAGCGCGGGACCGTGGAAGGCGTGGGGCAATTACTATGCCGGTTACAAGGAAGGCTTATTCGGGTTGGCTCCTCTTTCTACATCCGTAAGCGCGGCTACGGCGGCAAAGCTCGAGCTTGTAAAAGCCGAAATGCTGAAGGGTACCGCCGATTGGGACGTTTTCTCCGACAAAATTTTGAAATTCAATGCGGTTAACGGCTTCGCCGATCAGTTCACGTTGGAAATCGCCGACAGAGCTGAGGCCTTGAAAACAAGCGACGGTACCGCCGTCACGCTGACCGGCGGCAGAGTAACGGACTACGAAATCAAATTCAACATGCCTTTCTGGATTAAGGGTGTTGTAGACGTTACCGGCGCGGCTGCATAAGCCGTACGGTAATATGAGCCGACCCGAAAGTAAGCCTAATAACTCCGCCGAGGCGGCGGGAAATCCCGTAATTCCGTCCGCGAATTATGCGGCGGAGTTTAGGAGCATCACCAAAACCTTCGGGACGGTCGTCGCTAACGAGGACGTAAGCCTTAACGTCAGGCAGGGCGAAATTCTCGCGTTGCTGGGCGAAAACGGCAGCGGGAAAACGACGCGTATGAACATGCTGTCCGGCATATATATGCCGGACAGCGGTTCTATTTTTATAGACGGTAAAGAAGTAAGCATAAGATCGCCCGAGGACGGCAAGAGACTCGGCGTAGGCATGGTGCATCAGCACTTCAAGCTTGTAGACGTGCTGTCCGTCGCCGATAATATATGGCTCGGCGCGGAAACGCCCGCTTACCGTCTAAAGGATAAGCTGCGCCTAATTCCCGGAATCCCGTCGTACAGCCTCAAACAAAAATTAACCGGTATCGGCGAAAGCGGCTTTAAGCGGTTTCTGAAACGCGCAGGCTTAGCGCTTCGCGCGGGTGCGCGCTATGCTCTTAACGCGTTGAAACGCTTAGGCAAGGCCGCCGCCTTAATCCTTTGCGCGGCGGGTTATCATATCAAAAATGAAATGCTTTCCGGCAGGCGTTTTGACAAAATTCAAGAAATCAGCCGTAAATTCGGCTTTGAAATCGACCCTAAGAAAAAAGTATATAATATGTCCGTCAGCGAAAAGCAGACCGCCGAAATAATCAAGGTGCTGTATTACGGCGCGGACATAATCATTTTAGACGAGCCGACCGCCGTTCTTACCGTGCAGGAAACGGACAAGCTGTTCGGTGTTCTGCGCAAAATGAAAGCGGGCGGACACTCGATTATAATAATCACCCACAAGCTCAACGAGGTTATGGCTATCAGCGACCGCGTGGCGGTAATGCGCAAGGGTCGTTACATAGATACCGTAACGACGGGCGAAACCTCGCCTATCGAGCTTACCGAGCTTATGGTCGGTAAAAAAGTGGACTTAAAAATCGAACGCACCGAAACGAACCTTGACCGTCCGCTTCTTGAAATACGCGATCTTATCGTTAAGAGCGATGAGGGCGCGACGGCTATCGACTCCGTGAGCTTCTATATACGCGGCGGCGAGCTGTTAGGCGTAGCCGGGATATCCGGCTGCGGGCAGCGCGAGCTGTGCGAGGCGATCGCGGGTCTGCGGCCGGTTGTCGGCGGCAGTATCACCCACAAGGGCGTGAGCATAGTGGGCGTTTCTCCAAAGCAAATTATCGCCAAGGGCATAAGCATGAGCTTCATTCCCGAAGACAGGCTGGGCATGGGGCTTGCGCCCTCGCTTTCGATAACCGACAACATGATTCTCAAAACCTACGCGGACGGCTTCCGGTTTAATCCTTTCGTGAACCGCAAGTCCGCGCGTGCCGACGCCGAGCGGGTTATCAGGGATTTGGGCGTAATAACCCCGTCCGCCGAAACGCCCGTCCGCCGCTTGTCGGGCGGAAACGTTCAAAAGGTGCTTGTCGGCAGAGAAATCAAAGCTGGTCCCAACGTAATAGTGACGGCATATCCCGTGCGGGGGCTGGACATAAATTCCTCGTACGCTATCTATAACATTCTAAACGAGCAGAAGAAGAACGGCGTCGGGATATTGTTCATCGGCGAGGATTTAGACGTGATGCTGGAGCTTTGCGACAAAATACTTGTGCTTTGCCGCGGCAGGGTAATGGGCGTAGTACACGCCCGAAAGACCACCAAGGAGGAAATCGGGCTTATGATGACGGGCGGTTTGGATAAGAACGAAATCAAGAAGCACAAGCATTACGGCGTCGCTAAGGACGGTAATACGCAAGGAGGGACGGGCGCATGAGCGAAGTAAGCGTAAGCGAAAAAAGAGTCAAGGAGCCTCTCGTCAAAATATCCAAGCGCGACGGACACAAATGGTATCACAGCGTACTGTTGAACGTCGGCGCGGTAGCGACCGCTCTTATAATCGGCGGAATCTTTATCGCGGCGTTAGGCTACAATCCTTTCACGTTCTACGCAAAGATTATAGTCGGCAATTTCTCTAACGCATATTACCTGCGTGCGCTCGTCGCGATTTTCGTACCTCTTTTAATAACCGCGCTCGGCTTGTCGGCGGCTTTTAAGATGAAGCTGTGGAACATCGGCGCCGAGGGGCAGTTTGTAATGGGCGCGCTTACGGCAACGACCGTCGCGTTGCTTCTTAACGACAGCCTGCCGCGGCCGTGGGGAGTAATAATAGTCGGGGCGGCCGGGGCGGCGGGCGGCGGGCTGTACGGTATGCTTGTGGCGGTGTTCAAAGCTAAATTCAACACCAACGAAACGCTTTTGACGCTTATGCTCAACTACATTGCCGTTTATATCGTACAATATTTTGAAAAAACCGATTTTTTTAAGCGCGCGAGCAACGGCATTCCGGCGTTCAAGCGAATAGACGAGGCGGTGTGGCTTACAAAAATTCAGATAGGAAATTTTTACTTTGACACCGCGTTA
>JAITNT010000047.1 GCA_031290295.1 Clostridiales bacterium | reverse complement strand
TACAAACCAAACAAGCCCATGTCAATGCTATCGCGCAGTCGAAACATCTCTTCGCCGCTTACCAATTATTTTCTTGTCCTCTTTGTCGTTAGCCTTGTAACGCCCCTTTGGTCTTTCTTCACTCTGCGCTCCGGCGCAGATACTTCCGCAGCTTTTTGAGTACTATCTCGAAGTCCAGGGGCTTTGCAATGTGGTCGTTCATGCCGGCTTCAAGGCATTTTTCTATATCCTCGCGAAAAACGTTTGCCGTCATCGCGACGATAGGGATAGTCATTGCGTTCGGCGCGGATAATTTCCGTATACCGCGCGTCGCGTCGTAGCCGTTCATTTCCGGCATATGGATATCCATAAAGATAAGCTGATAGCTCTCCGGCGCCGCCTCAAACAGCGCGATCGCCTCGTTGCCGTTCTCGGCGCAGTCGATTTTCAGACCGGACCCGTCCAAAAGCTCAAGCACGATTTCGCGGTTAATTTCCACGTCCTCTGCAAGTATTATGCGGAAGTCCGAGAAGTCGTCATCCTCGGGCTTTTCCTGCTCGGACGGCATCGCTTCGCCGCCCAGACATTCGTTTATGCAATCGGCAATCGCGGAGACAAAGAGAGGCTTAGGAATAAATTTGTCAACCCCGGCGGTTCTTGCTTCCGTTTCGATCGAGTTCCAATCGGTCGCGGAAATCATTATGATAACGGATTTGCCGTCGCTCGTTTCCTTTATTTTGCGGCTTAACTCGATACCGTTGATTACTGGCATTTTCCAATCGACGAAGTAAAGGTCGTACGACCCGTTTTCGCTTATTAAGTCGAGCGCCTTGCTTCCGTCGAGCGCGACGTCGCAGTCGATTCCCAGTTGCCGCATTATTTCTTGAAAATATTCAAGTATCTCGGGCGAATCGTCTACCGCAAGGACACGCATACTTTTTCGGTTAACGCCTGGGTTAAGCGGGCTGACGTATTCGGAGCTTCCGCGCTTTACCTGTACGGTGAAGATAAAGGTCGAGCCTTCGCCGAGTTTAGATTCTATCCGGATTTTACCGTTCATCAGCTCGACAATGTTTTTTGATATGGCAAGACCCAATCCGGTGCCGCCGAATTTACGCGAAATACTACCGTCCGCCTGCTCGAAGCTGTTGAATAACCGCGACTGTTGCTCGGGGCTTATGCCTATCCCGGTGTCGGCAATTCTGAACTCGATCGTACAAAATCCGTCATCCTCGCCCGTCAGCTTCGCGTCAAGGCGGATAGAGCCTTCCTCGGGTGTGAACTTAACGGCGTTGGAGAGCAGATTTGTAATAACCTGCGCCAGGCGTTGGTCGTCGCTAACGACGCTTTTGGGGATATTCTTATCGATTCGGACGTCGAGGCGTTGTTTCTTTTCCTCCGCGCGAAAAGTAATTACGTTAGTCGCCCGTATAATCGTCTTTTCTATGTCGAATTCGGAAAGCGACAGCTGGAATTTGTGCGCTTCGATTTTGGACATATCCAAGATATCGTTAATTACGCTTAACAGATGTACGGAGGCCTCGTCCACCTTTTTAAGGCAGTAATCCTTTTTCTCAAGCTCGCTAGAGGCTTTGGCGATGTTGGTCATGCCTATAATCGCGTTGAGAGGGGTGCGCATCTCGTGGCTCATTCGCGCGAGGAAATCGCTTTTTGCGAGGTTTGCCGCTTCCGCGTCCGCCTTTGCGCGGGTAAGCATGGTAATGTTGCTCAAGATAAGTATAACGCAAACGGAATTATCGGACCTTGCGTCGGCGCTTCCGGCGTCAATAAATCCGTTGCTTGCGCGTTGCAGGTGCAGAGAATAATTTAACTCGTTTTGCGGATTTTTCATAGTGATATCGCAATCGTAGCTGTCCGCGGCGTCGGTTTCCGCAAGACCGGCGGAGTCAACCGAACGGAATATCGAGGCCGCCGCGGGACTAAGCGTATCGGACTTGCCCGAGGAAATAATGCGCGCGAGGAAGTTCGGGTTCTTAGCGTCGATGCCGTAATCGCTAAACGCCTCCGACATCGCGCGGTTACAATAAAGCAGCTCGCGGGATTTGTTCAGGAGCGCGAGAGGGGGCACGGCGTCAAGGTGCGAGCAAACCACGTCCAGCATATTGTTAACGCTCTCGACGATGTGTTTGTAGTCGCCCTCCTTCGTCAGCGTACTCGCGCGTTTGTCAAGTACGCCTGTCCGCGCCGCGTCCGTTATTTCGCCTATGTCGTTAATAACGCCGTGAACGGAGTCCGACATAGTTGCAAAGGTACGCTCCAGCTCGCCTATTTCGTCGCCGCGCAAGAATGTCGGTGTGTCCGCATGCCCGGTGTCAAAAAGCCCCTTTGCCAGTCTGTTTGCGCCCTCCGTGATGCGCTCCAGAGGGCGGGTGAGAATCCTTTTGAGGATAAACCAGAACATAATTATTGCCGTGAGCAAAGCCGCCGCGGTAATTATAATGCTTGTAACTACGGCGTTCGTTTCCGCGGAAACGTAGTCGTTTTTCGGCGTTTCGATAGCGAGCGACCAACGCGTGCCTCTTACCGGCGCATAGCTTACATAAATTATGCCGGAATCGGTTTTAAGGCTTGCCGTGCCGGTCTGCCCGTCTCTCATTTGCTCGAAGATACGGTCTACCTCGGCGTTAGAACCCAGACTGCCGCCGAAGTAGTTTTTTAGCCGTACCTCGTTAATGTCGCGGTGCGCCATGAATTGACCTTGCTCGTTGACGATAAAGGAGGTGCTGCCCAGGCTTAGGTTAATGTTGGCGAGAATGTCCGTAAGAATGCTGTATCTGTAGCTTCCCGCCAGATAATACAGAATTTCCGCCGTCTGCGGGCCGGTAACCTTAAGAATAGGCACGCCTATGACGATTTGCAGCCCTACATCGGCGGGACCTACGGTGGTGTCCTCGATTACGAGATTTTCGGTACGCTTCATCATGTCAAAAACCGCGCTGTCCGAAATGCCGTCCGGGCAATTTTCACCCGCCGTAATTCTCGCGCCGTCGGTATCGTACAGCCCGAGCCAGTTGAATTCTATTCCCGCCTTTGCGTTGTCCAGAACGGTCTGATTGCCGGCGTCCGACGCGGTGTCGGATAAGGCGTCGCGTATTAGGAAAATGCGGTCGGCGAGGGTATGGATGTTGCCCTCCACGCTTTGCGCCGCGCTTTTGGCTATAGGCTGTAAGGTTTGCGTAAGCAACGATTGAGTGAGGGAGTCCATAAAAGCCGACATCGTGACGACGAGCACCGTCGCGAGTACGATAACTATTGCGGAGGAAGCAAAAAGAATCTTAGTGCTTAGGGTAAGACGTATCTTGTTTTTCAATCCACTGTTCCCCCTAAGGCGCTTCGTCGAGTACTACGTCGACTATGATTACGGTTTTATCGCCTTTTTTTGCTTGCTCTATCGCGGCGCGCGCAAGCGGAACAAAGGTGTTATATGAATTTGTCGCGCCCGTTATAAGGTCTATAGAGTCGACGTCCTGCGCGGCGAGAAGCTCCGCCGCATAGGTTCGCGTGTATTCGTTAGGGTACGTTCCCGATCCGGAGCCCATATTGCGCATATAGTCCATATCCCAGGATTTTATAAAGCCCGCGGGATTCTTCGCATTGTATTCGACGGTAACGATTTGTCCGTTGCTGACATAAATCGTCACAAATTCCTTCCAACCGTGATAGAATTCCTTTTCCTCGGCGGTATAGTACCCGTCTTGCATTGCGCTTCCGTCTTTCGCGCAACCCGAAAGAGATGCGGAAAGTATTACCGTAACGGACAGGATTAATATTAGTAACCGCAGACATTTTTTCATTGAATAGGGCTCCTTGACAATTTGCGCGGAATATAAAGGTATTAACCCTTTGCCGCCGTCCGTCTTGCACTATTGCAGGCAGGCTGCAAAGCCGTCCGCAACAAATTATCCGCGACTTTCGCGTTCCGCTAGATGATTTCGACTACTTTATTATATATAGTTTGAAGCTTAATGTCAATTACGCATCGCAAAATAACAGTATTTATGTTCGGAATCGCAGTAAATTAGTAAAAAGCCCGAAAAATCGCAGAATTTAAGCCGCCCGACCGCTATAACCCGGTTTAACCGTTATCCTCATTGCATTCACAGGCGCGCCCGAGCATCCGTCCCGCCCGAGTACCCGTCCGCCATACAATAAAAACCCTAACCGTGTCAACGCTATCGCGCAGTCGAAACATCTCTTCGCATTCCGTCCGGACGCGAATGCGCGCAAGAGAGCCGACCAAGCGTGAATGCGCGCTCGTTCTCAGTCTGCGACAGCTCAACTCGCTTTTTCGCATTCAGTCGGACTTCAACGGCAATAGAGTATGTTCATTACTCGTCTTATCCGGGTTATTACTGCATACCCGTACAGCACGGGTAAAAGTAGCAATGTCATTGCGAGGAGCGTAAGCGACGCGGCAATCCAGTTTTACTCTATCCGCTCTTTCCCCTATTCGCCGCTTTCATCGCCCCATACAATTCACTTGCCCTCTAATCACCGGACCCTTTCCAAAAGAACCGCCAAGCCTCCCCTAGAAGGAAAGCGATGATTAAGTATCTTGCGGAAATTACCGACGGATTTTGCGAAGATTTTTGGGGTTCTTTTGCTCTCAAAGCGTACTAGAAGTACGCTAAATGAGCAAAAAACACACAAAAGAACGCAAAAGATGCGGTAATTTGTCAAGAGACTGCAAACTCGCTTTGCAGCTGTAGACTTAATCGGCGGTTTCGAAGGGGGGGCGGCGCCGTTAGGTGCCGGAGGAGTTGACCCCGTCGGCGGACTGGCAAAGAGGGGAGCGCGGTAAAAGCATATGAGCGGGGCGGGATTTTGACACAAAGTTGTGACATATGTGGGGTTTATATGATAAAATTTTGTTATACTATTTTAGCATAACGAATTAAATTTTTTACGGGGTGCCGAAGGAGTTTTTATGGGTACGAAAACTAAAATATTGGTTGCCGACGACGAGCAGAAGATAAGAGAGCTTTTGTCGGATTTCTTGTCCGACGAGGGCTTTGTCGTGGTTTGCGCCGAGGACGGGCGCGACGCGCTCGAGAAGTTCGAGACTAATCAGGATATCGCGTTGATAGTGCTCGACGTTATGATGCCGTACATAGACGGTTGGCGGGTTTGCAAGGAAATCCGCAAAACCTCGCGCGTGCCTATCATTATGCTTACCGCAAGGAGCGCGGAGGCGGACGAGCTGGAGAGCTTTGAAAAGGGCGCCAACGACTACGTGCCTAAGCCGTTTTCTCTTGCCGTGCTGCTTGCCCGCATACGGGCGCGGCTCGGGCTTTCTACGGACGAGGCGGGGCGCAGTACCGTCGAGCAGGGCGATCTCCAAATCGATATCGACAACCACGTCGTAAGGCTTGACGGCGGGGAGATCGTGCTTACGCCGATAGAGTACGAGCTGCTGCTGTTTTTGTCGCGCAACAGGGGCAAGGTCTATTCGCGCGAAAAGCTGTTGACGCAGGTTTGGGGTTACGACTATTACGGCGGCGACCGCACCGTCGATACGCACGTGGGGCGGTTGAGAATCAAGCTCGGCGCGTACGGCGACAGATACATAAAGACGGTGCGCGGGTACGGATATAAATTTGAGCTTTAAGCGTCGTAAGCGAAGGATTAACAAGGGAATTGAAAGGGTCGATAGCGTTCAGATTATTTGTCGTTATAGCAACCGTGTTGTTGCTGTTTTTGGTGATAATTTTTTTGGCGTTTCAGGTTCTTTTGAGCCTTTACCTTACCACGCGCTCGCAAGCCGCGCTTTCGGGCACTGCCGCTCAAATTGTGGACTCGCTTGACGGTAATACGATGGAGGGGTTGCTTGCGCTCGAGGAGACCGGCGAAAGCGGCGAACGGGTGCTGTCGCAAGCCGCTATGAACAATAATTTTCAGGTGCTGATACTCGAGCACGGCGTCGAACGTTTCAACTCCGTGCAAAACTCCGCGCTTTCTCTTATTACGAAAGCCGTAGCGGGAAGCGACAGGTGGGGCGAATTCCTCGTCAAATACGACAACGGCAAGGAACCGCACGTTGAGTATTACGTATACGAGAGAGCCGTAGGCAGCTTCACTATAGAGGTGCGCACTCCGATGCAGGTGCTTGTGCAGGGCGCGGGATATGTGAACCGCTTCATTATTTGGGTGCTTTTGCTGGCTTTGCTGTTCGCGCTCATGCTGGCTTTCTTATTCAGCAGACAGTTTGCAAAGCCGCTCATCAAAATAAACAATACCGCCAAGTGTATCGCCGCGCTGAACTTCGATTCGCGGATAATAACGTACCGCAAGGACGAGATAGGCGAGCTTGCCGCCTCGGTTAACGAGATGAGCGACAAGCTGAAGAACGCTATCGACGAATTACGGGCAAACAACGAGCAGCTTCAACGCGAGCTTGCCCGCGAGCGCGAGACCGATACTATGCGCAAGAAGTTCGTCGCCGACGTAAGTCACGAGCTTAAAACGCCGCTCGCGATTATTCAGGGGTACTGCGAGGCTTTGAGCATGAACGTGACCAAGTCCGACGAGAAGCGCAGATACTATTGCGATATAATAACCGACGAAACCAAGCGTATGAATAAGCTGGTGCTCGATCTGCTCGATTTGTCGCAGGTGCAGAGCGGCACCTACAAGCTTGACCGCGTAGACCTCGAGATAGATAAGCTGCTCGCGGGTATAGCCGGCAAGCAAAGGGAAATTATGGCTTCACGCGGCATTCATTTTACCTCGCACGCCGCGCCCGCCCGCGTCTTTGCCGATTCGGGACGGCTGGAGCAGGTAGTGAATAACTATCTTTCCAACGCGGCCGCGCACGCTTCGGGTAAGTTTAACGTCAGGCTTACGGGCGAAGCGGCGCCGGACGGCAGGTATACCGTTACGGTGTTTAACACCGGTCCGTGTATACCCGACGAGCAGCTTGACAAGATCTGGGACGCGTTCTACAAGGCGGACGTTTCGCGTACGCGCGACGAGGGCAGGCACGGAATCGGGCTGTCTATCGTCAAGGCGCTGTTAGACCGTCACGGCGCGGAATACGGCGTGCGCAACGTCGCGGGCGGCGTGGAGTTCTACTTTACCGTTAACACGCTCGAAGACGGCGACGCGGGCGCGTCCGGAGAACAAGCGCGTCCGCAAGCGGAAGCGCCGTCCGGGGATACGCGGGACTAGAGCCGACGGCATGGGAACGGTCGCTGAAGCCTACTAACAAAGGGAGATACAAATGGATACGAATCAGAGTGCAAGCGCAACGGTCGCGGAAGGCGCCTCGGTAATGAGGATACATTCCGACGCGGAAATATCCGAGGAAGCGAAGAATTACCATCGTTTGATTTATCCTAAGGGCGAGGTCGTGCTCAAGCTCGAGAATTTGACCAAAAAATTCGGCGAACGCACCTCGGTTAACGGCGTAAGCTTAGAAATCAAATCGGGCGAGGTGTTCGGCTTCTTAGGGCCTAACGGCGCGGGAAAAACCACCACGATACGCATGATCGCCGGGCTTGCGGGTATTACGGCGGGAGAGGCGTATGTTTGCGGGCATTCCGTAAAAACCGAGTTTAAGGCGGCGGTGCGCAATATCGGCGGCATTATAGAGAATCCGGAAATGTATAAGTATATGACGGGCTGGGATAATCTGCGTTACTACGCCGACCTTTACGGCGGAATAAGCGACGAGCAGATTATGGACGTGGTGCGTCTGGTCAAAATGGAGAAACGCATTCGCGAAAAGGTGCGCCGTTATTCTCTCGGCATGCGGCAGCGCGTCGGCATAGCGCAAAGCCTGCTGCATAATCCGCGCCTGTTGATTTTGGACGAACCGACTAACGGGCTCGACCCCGCCGGCATACATGAAATGCGCGACTTCCTCAAAATGTTAGCGCACGATTTCGGTATAGCCGTATTTATAAGCAGTCACATTCTTACCGAAATGCAGCTGATGTGCGACCGCGTGGCTATCGTTTCATTAGGCAAACTGATCGCTGTCAAGAGCATAGAGGAATGGACGCGCGCCGAGGGCTCGACGGTGAAGATGACGTTGCTGGTGTCAAAGCCCGCCGAGGCGGCGGCGGTGCTTAATCAAAAAATGGGCGTAGACGCGCAAACGAACGGCAAGCTGATTATCTTCAACGTCGCCCAGGACCAAATAGGTCAGATAAGTCAGGTTTTGGCGGGCAAGAGGATAGCGATTTTGTCCATGGTGCAGGGCGAAAAATCCCTTGAGGAAACCTTCCTCGAGCTTACGTCGCAGGCCGGTACGGAAATTAACTAACCGCTTACCGCAGAAATATTGAGAGGAAAGTCAAACAATGAAAAGCATTTTCAGATTAACTAAGGGCGAGCTTGTAAAGCTATGGAAAGGACGCACCCTGCACATAATGAGTATATTCCTTGTGCTTGTAATCGGACTTATGTCCGTACTGTTCGCGTGTAACAAGGACGACCTCGGAAGTATTATGGATCTCCTTTTGCGGAGCAATATACATCTCGATTCCTTCGATATTCTCGACGGCGATATCGGCGAGCTGGCGGATCTTTACGATACGTCGGAGTTAGAGGGCTTCACCAGTCAGTTGGAGGGGCGCGACGATATCAAGGTTTTGCTGTTGAACGTAAATCCCGATATTCTGATTGCGATGAGCGAGCTTTCAGGGCTTCCGGGCGGCAGCGATATGAACGAGCAGCTGAGCGTGTTCGCCGATCTTGCCAAGGTGCAGTCCACCGTATACAACGATTACTACCGCAACCTTTTGAAATCGGCGGAAACTACGATGCGCCGGACGGAGGAGGAAATGACCTTCTTCAAAACGGACTACAATAAATCGTATCTTGATTTTATCGAAACGAAGCTTGCCGCGCTCAATACCGTGTGGCAGGAGGTCAACGATAAGTTTGTATTGTTCAACGCCGAGCATATTATAAAGAAAGCGGAGATAGAGGGGGGCGGCGCCTATACCGACGACGTTAAGTATTATGAGCTTTGGCACGGGCTTCTCGCGGTTTTTAGCAAGCTGTTGGTCGAGCTGGACGACGTTAGATATTATATAAGCTCGTCCGTTTTATCGACTAACTTCCTGCTTATGCCCGCGGAGCGCTTCATGTCCGAGGATTACAGCGGTCTATCGAGCCCGTTGAGCAGGTTCTCCGGCTCCGCCGGCTCGACGCGGACTAATTTATCCGCGCTTATTAACGACAGAAATAAAAAACAAACGGTCAACGGCTTTTTCGGCGAGCTTGAGGAAGCGTTGTTTCTGCCGCCGGGCGCCTTAGGTTATCCGTCGGGCGACGTGGATTATGAAATCCCGTATATCGCGCCGCCCGCGGATACCGAGGCGAAGAAAATGACGTCCGCGGACCTTTTTTTGACGAACATCGGCTTGCTGCTCAATAACGCGGACGAATCCGCGGACGGACTGTTTTACGGCTATAACGCAAACCTCCGCAAGCTCGCGCTGAAGCAGTTGAACGACCTGCCGTACGATGCTCCGCCGTACAGCGCGGACGATAAGAAGTTCGTGGAAAGCTATCCCGGCGGGCAGTATAGGCTTAAACAAGCGGTAGACACATATATCGAGCGGTTCGCCGTCACGTTAACCGAGGACGGCTCGGCGATCAACGTCGACAACATGAAGCCCTTCGTCGATATCGTCAAGCTAAGCTATTCGACGAAGATTACCGAGGAAATATACGACGAATATTTCCGACCGTACTATGACGAAAGCGAAAGGAGCGCGATCGAGGCGTTACACGGTCGCATCGAGGCGCTTGATACGGACGATAAATTTTCGGCTATCAACATAATGTTCGGATTAATGTTCCCCGAGGGCGACACTCACGATTACACAACCTACTATAATGAGTTGAAGGCGGCGTTTAAGGAATACGATTCGCGCGTAAGCACGCTCGCAAGCCTCATCAAAGGCTCGTACGCGTACTGCACGGTGCTGGGCGAGGGGCTGTCCGATACCGAGGCGAAAAAAATTCAGGGCTTCATATTCAACTCCAAGTACAGCCTGAATTCGGGCATAACGCAAACCCAATATCTTATTGCCGAGGGGCATTTGGCTCGCGAATATACCGCGCCCGAAAACCTCGCCGGCGGTTGGGGCTACATGACCTTCGTATTTGTGCTAAGCTCGATTATAATTTTGATATTCGGCATCGTAATATCTGCGGGTACGATTTCGGGCGAGCACAGCGACGGGACTATGAAGCTGCTGCTTATACGCCCGCATACGCGTTGGCAGGTGCTGCTCTCCAAATTCCTTGCCGTATCTATCGTCATGATAGCGTTTTTGGCGGTTAATTTCCTGATAACCTATTTTTTAGGGTTCATTTGGGGCTACGGCGGAATATTGCCAGCTATGGCTATCTTTAACAGCGACACCGTGCTGATACTGCACCCGTTCACGGTAAACGTCTTGCTGTACCTGTGCGCGTTTGTGGAAATCCTGATTTTCTGCCTTATCTCGCTGACTATTTCCACAATATTCAAATCGCGCGCCGGCGCGGTATCGATATCCATGCTCGTATTTTTCGTGTCGTATATACTCGGCGCGCTTCTGTCCACCTACTCATGGTACAAGTATGTAATATTCAACAACACTAATCTGTTCCAGTATATTTCAAGTCAGGGACCCGCGGTCGCCGATATGAACCTATGGTTCAGTATTATTGTAAATATAGTGTATGTAGTGGTGCTGGGCTTCGCGTGCTTTTTCACCTTTGCAAAGCGCGATGCGACCTAGCGGCACCGCAGTGGTAAAGGGAACAGACTGAACCCATTGCAGGGGCGACCTCCCCCGGTCGCCCGTATATGACATTGCAAACCGTACACAGTACAATTACCCGTACACAATACAATTCCACTATATCCATGTCATTCTGAGCGTAGTCGAAGAATCTCTATCGCCGCTTTCAAGCCGCGATAGACGCGAATGCGCGCAAGAAAACCGACCAAACGTGAATGCGCGCTACGCTGCGGCTAGCGCCTTGCTTGCTTAATCGCATTCAGTCGGACTTTCAACGGGGTCGCTCCGCAAAAATGCGATTTTGCTGCGCTCCGTCTTAATTGCATTATCGCCGTTCACCCGTACAGATTGTCATTGCGAGGAGCGTAAGCGACGTGGCAATCCAGTTCAA
>JAITNT010000186.1 GCA_031290295.1 Clostridiales bacterium | reverse complement strand
TTTTGTCCGCGAAGAAAAAATACCCGCCCGAGACCTGCGCGAGCGCGCGTGCCTTAAAAGCTATCGTTCAGTTTTTGTTAAACCCGATTTGCGCCTTTCTAATTGAGACTTCCGGGTTTATCGCAGGGTTATCGCCTTGTGTCCGATTGCGCCGGTTATTTTTACGGCGATTCGTACAAACTAAGCAAAAGGAAGAAAATAAATGACTTGGGTCTTGTGGCAGCTTGGCGTAGCGTCGGCGGTTGCTGTGTCCGTTCCGATAGCGTACCTAAAGCTTAAAAAAATTGACGAAACAAAAAAAACTAAGATTTTCAAGATTCTTGCCGTAATACTGGCGGGACTTTTTGCCGTACGCTATATGTGGGGGAGCACGGGCTTCGATGGAATAGTCAGGCTCGAGGGCGGCACTCTGCAGTCTAAGGGGCTTAACGCGGTTACGCTGGTTGTTTTTTGGCTCGGAATATCGGCGGTTCTCTGCACCGCGATATCGTGTTTTTATAAGACAAGTATTACAAACCGGCTTAACGTATACTACGTGCTGCCTATAGCGGTCTTGACGGCGGCGTTCTTTCCGTTTATACTGCAAACGCTCGTTAAGACGACGGATTTTTCCGCGCTCGGAGCGGGCGGGATATTGAACGCGGCGGTATACGCGTTGGAAACGGTCGCTTTTTTGGCGATAGCCGTTATGCGCGCGCTGCCCGATATCGTCAGGGACAAAAAGCCCGTTCTTCCCGGGTTCGACAGAAGGTCCGCTTTGCTTTTCGGTTTGACCGCGGCGGCGATGACGCTTCTTGCCGCGCCGTCCTACGCGCTGTGCGCGTTTTTCGGCAACGGGCCGATTATGGGGCTGGACGACTTCGAGCAGGGGCACCGTATAATACTGTATATCTCCTTCGCCGTACCGTTCGCGCTTTATTACGGAATGAGGAAGCACAGCTATTCTGGCAAAATGTCCGCCCTGCTCTACACCGCCTTTGCCACCCTTGTCACATATGCCAGAACGCATCTCGCGCCCGATTGGCTGTCGGTAACGAGCTGGCCGCTGCACCTGTGCAACACCGCCATGTACATAATTCCTATCTGTCTTGTACTGCGTACCGAGAAGCTGTTTTACTTTACTTATTTTATAAACGTATTGGGCGCGCTGCTCGCTATGTTTATACCCAGCTATTCGCAAATCAACCTGTTTTCGCCGAGCATAATTAACTTTTGGATAAATCACGCCTGCGCGTTCTTCATGCCGCTCCTTATCGTCGCGCTGGGGATTTTCCCGCGCCCTAAGCTAAGGCAGTTTATTTATTCCATGGTAGGCTTTCTGATCTATTTCGTGTTCATACTGATAATTAACGCGTGGTTCTCTAATTACGGCAAGGTAGATTATTTTTTCCTGAACAGCGACTTTATCGTGAGTAAGCTCGGCAGGTGGGCGGAGGACACGCGCCTGATTATATGGGAGTTCAGCATCGGCGGACTGAAATTCGTCCTTTACCCGCTGTATCAGGCGCTGTTCTTCATCGTCTACGCGGCAATGGGACTGGGCGTGTGGTTCGTATACGAGAACGGCTTTATGTTCACGGACAAATATCACGAAATGACCGTCCTGCGCCGCGGCATAAGACTCGAGGAGCTGGCGTTCGCCTCGCAGCTCGACGGCAGACCGAAAACCGAGCCTATTCATCCGGAGGATAAGGATATGATTAAGATAACAAATTTCTCTAAGCAGTACGGGCGCAGCAAGGTTTATGCCGTCAACAACGTATCTCTGGAGGTGCATGACGGCGAAATATTCGGCTTTTTGGGGCCTAACGGCGCGGGCAAAAGCACGATTATCAAAAGCCTTGTCGGCATTCAGCCTATCACTAAGGGCAAAATCGAGGTGTGCGGCTACGACATAGAAAGGCAGAGCATAGAAGCGAAAATGCATATAGGCTTCGTGCCCGACCATTACGCGCTGTACGAAAGACTGACCGGGCGCGAATATATCAACTATATCGCCGACCTTTACCGCGTGAGCCAGGAGGACAGGGACGTCAGAATAAAGCATTTTGTGGATATCTTCGAGCTGACGACGGCGTTCGATAATCAGATAAGAACGTACAGCCACGGCATGAAGCAGAAGATAGCTATTATCGCCGCCCTCGTACACAACCCTAAGGTTTGGATATTAGACGAGCCGCTGACGGGGCTTGACCCGAACAGTATCTTTCAGGTAAAGGAAACCATGAAGGAGCACGCTAAGGCCGGGAACATCGTTTTCTTCTCAAGTCATATAATGGACGTGGTGGAGCGGCTTTGCGACCGCTTCGCTATAATCAAATTCGGCAACATAATTGCGGCGAGCACTACGGCGGAAATAATCAAATCCGGCGTAACCCTCGAGAACTATTACATGAAAGCTATTGCGGAATCCGACGTCAAGGCGTTAACGGTAGAGCCGCAAAGGGCGGCCGTCGTTCCGGCGCGGCCGACGGAGGATAACGATTAATGCAGCGTTCCTTCATGAAATATCCGCTCATAACGCTCGTTATGATGCAGATAAAGGAAAAGTTTAATCTTAAATTTTTGAAGTCGCGCAAGAAAACGGCGTTCACCCTTATTTTTAAGGCGTTGCAATTCGTTATCGCGACGGTCGCCTTGTACGCGTTGTTTTATCTGTCGGTATTCCTCAAGGTGCTTTCGTTTAATGCGATTTTGTATGCGGAAACAATAATGCTTATATTCATAGCGCTGCAGGTAATGGCTATAATAACGACGACGGTGGGGCTGGTCAAAAGCCTGTATCTGTCCGGCGATAACGAGCTGCTGCTGACGTTTCCCGTGTCGGCGAACAAGGTTTTTTTGAGTAAGCTGATAGTATTCTTTATTAACGAGCTGCGAAAAAACTATTTGCTGTTCCTGCCGATGTTCGTTGCGTTCGGCATATTGGACAAAATGGCGTTTTATTATTACTTATGGGTGCTCGCCGCGTACGTGCTGATCAGCTTTATGCCGGTAATAATAGGCGCGCTGCTCTCTATTCCGTCGCTCTTTGTCGCGCTCCTGCTGCGCAACGCGAAGTACGTGCAGCTCG
>JAITNT010000232.1 GCA_031290295.1 Clostridiales bacterium | reverse complement strand
TCGGCTCCGTACAATAGTTTAATATTATCGCGTACCGCCGTTCTTTTTCTTTCTGCATAATGCCGTTTTCATGCGGATATTGCCTGTTTTCAATACTGTAAAATGGTCTTAAACAGCGTGGCAATCCAGTTTAACTCTATCCGCTCTTTCCTTTATTCGCCGCTTTCACCGCCCCATACAATCACTTGCCCTCTTTCGTCCTTAGCGAGGAGCGTAAGCGACGTGGCAATCCAGTTTAACTCTATCCGCTCTTTCCTTTATTCGCCGCTTTCATCGCCCCATACAAATAAAACCAGCCCTATCCGTCATTCTAATCTCTTCCCCGCTTACCAATCATTTATTCCGCCCTTTTATTATCCGCTCGATTCCCCTTACCCGTTTCCCCGCTCCCGCCTTAAAGAAAATTTCACATAATCTTCACATACGCGGCAAAAGAACGCCGCAATTTTGCTTGACTAAAACGCTCGGTTTCCATATACTTAATTAAGTTAAAGTGTCAATATATTACACTGACGCAATTGCACCGTTGCAACCGCACCGTCTTACACCGACTATAACACGCAATTATATCAACGGCGGCGTACAGCCGCTTTACAAGGAGCATATAAATGAAAAGAACCTATCAACCTAAAAAGCGCACGCGCAGCAAGGTACACGGCTTCCGCGAGCGCATGAAATCGAGCGCGGGGCGCGCCGTTCTCAAACGCCGTCGCGCCAAGGGACGCAAAAACATTGCCGTTAAGCCGCTCGGCGCAAAATAATGCTGCCGCGCGCGTACCGGTTACACAAAAATTATCAGTTCAAATACATCTATTCTCACGGCACATCCTACTACTCTAAGCCGATTGTATTGATAAGGGCGAAATCGAAATCTAAGGACACCGTCCGGGCAGGCATTTCTGTCAGTAACAAAATAGGTAAGGCTGTTTTCCGCAATAGGGTCAAGCGACTCTTGAGAGAGTCCATTCGTGAAAATCTGCCCCTTCTGAAGCAAGGTTTCAATTATATTTTTGTAGCGAGTACCAAGTTTGATTTCGGCAATGTAAGCTACCGGACCGTAAGGGATTCGGTACATTATGTTATTCAAAAATCGGAAGCGGACTAAAAATCCGAAAGCCCGCGCGTCGCATTAACCGCCCTAAGACGGCGGGTTGCAACGTGTAAAGCGGGGGCGCGAAAGGCGGCGGGTATGCCTTTTCACCGCTTCCGCCCCGTCCTTGCTTTCGGGGAAACGTATACGGCGGGGGGACGTCTTATGAAGTGGTTGTTTATCAGCATGGTCAGATTCTACAAGATGTGCCTGTCCCCGCTGACGGCGGAAACCTGCATTTACACGCCCACATGCTCCGCGTATACCATCGAGGCGATAGAAAAGCACGGCGTTTTTAAGGGCATAGGCTTGGGAATTTTACGCGTACTGCGGTGCGTACCGTGGGCAAAGGGCGGCATAGACCCCGTGCCCGACAATCCCAAAGGGGATATGAAATGGCTTTTTTAGCCTTTCCTCTCCGTCAAGGAGCGGACGGAAGGAAAAAGCCCGCGAACCCCGGTACCGCTCAAAATTGTCTTTAACTCCTTAGGAGGATAAGTAATCCATGAAAAAAAAGCTTCTTATACCGCTTATCGCGCTCGGCGCCGTGTTTCTCGCGGCGGCGTGTACCGTTAACCCCTCGAACGGCTCGTCGGAATTCTTCATGAACGCCTTTTGGCGGTGGGTCATAACGACCGTTTTCGGTTTCGTCGCCAACTACGGGTTGAGGGTGGTGGTACTCACCATTTGCCTCAAGCTTCTGCTTTCGCCCATCGACTTCTATACCCGCAAAAAGAACAAGGACAACGCGCGTATTATGCTCCGCATACAGCCGGAAATAGAAAAGCTGAGCAAGCAATACGCGAACGACCCGCGCGAGCTGCAAACAAAAAAGAGCGCGCTGCAAAAAAAGAGCGGCTATTCCTTAGGCTCGACCTGTCTCCCTCTCATACTCACGATGTTTATCTTCATCACGCTGTGGCAGGGCTTTACGGCTATCGCTAACCAAATGAACAAGAGCATGTACGACACGCTGCAATCGCAGTACTACCGGCCGTACTTCAACGATATCGACGCGGCAACCGCTTCCGCCGCGATCGACGGTTACAGAATATATTTTATCGAGAACGAATTGACCGTCAACGCGGCGTACTACGAGGGCATGACCGATACGGAAAAGACCGACGCCGCGACCGCTAAGCTCGAGGCGCGGCTCCCCGCGGGTGTCGTTTCCTTTACCTCTGTAGACGACGAAGGCTTCGTTTACGTCGCGACCTATTACGCGCAGGCTAACGGAATACCCTACGTATTCGTTTCGCTCGCAGACGCTAACGCGGCGATCGGGGATTACCGCAAATTCTTTATCGCAAACGACCTTGCGGTTAACAAGAGCATTTACGACAAGGCGAAGTATTCCGACGATGAAAGACTTGCGGAGGCAACAAAGACGCTTGAAAAAGAATTTTCGGCGGACATCACAGATTTTACCGATACCGACAGACAAACAAAGCCCTTCAACCTGGTAAAAACCTACCTCGCGCAAATGAACGTTTTCAGGGCCTACGAGGGTCTGGATATTAACGGCGAAAGGGTCGGAAAAGGGCTTAAGGAAGAATTCCTGTGGATAAAAAACATTTGGCGCGCGGACACGTGGAACAACCCTATCCCTAACGCTGAGGAATACGCAAAGGCTATCGGCGTAACCAGTATCGACAGCGCGTATAACGACGTTATGGCGCGGGTCGGTTATGAATATATCGGCGTTTGGAACGGCTGGCTTATCCTCGTCGTTCTGTCGGTAGGCTTAAACTTCCTTAATCAGTTTATCGCGCAGAAGCAGCAGGGCGCAAATAACGCGGCGACGGCGACGGCGGGCGCGCCCGGCATGGCGGGCACAATGAAAATCATGATGTACATGATGCCTCTGATGTTCGGGTTCTTCGCGTTGACTTACTCGTCGGCGTTCACGATATACATGGTGACTAACGCCACTATGACGCTGATCGTCAATTTGGGCTCGTCGTGGATTCTTAAGCTGGTAGACAAGAAACGCGACGGCGGCGGCGGCGGCGTTCCGCGCATAAAGGCGGCAAAGCCCGTTTCCCAAGCCAAGGCTAACCGCGACAAGGTGTTCAAAGGAAAATACACCGGCGGCTACCGCAAAAAGTAAACTGCCGTCCGCATGCAAAAAAAGCGGCGCGGCAATTATTTAACTTAGTTAAAAAAAGCGAACCGTGCCGCGCGCATACCGAAAAAGCGGCGCGGATAATTATTTAACTTAGTTAAAAAAACCGGATTTAACCCCGCACCGTGTGCGGTATTAAAATATAATCTTCAAGGAGGAAACACAACATATGAAAGAGGTGGAAATTTCCGCAAAGAACGTAGATCTTGCGGTGGAGGAAGCTTTATCTCAACTGCAAGCGACCAAGGAAAACGTCGTTATCGAGGTTATAAGCACGGGCGGCTTGTTCTCAAAAGCTAAGGTGCGCGTAACGCTTAAGGAAACGGAGGCGCAAAAGGCGCAAGGCTTCGTAAACAAGCTTCTCGCGCTGATGAAGCTCGACGCGGCGACCGAAATCGACGAGCGCGCCGAGGAAACGACGCTTAACATCGTGGGTTCGGAGGTTCCGCAGGTGATAGGACACCGCGGCGAGGTTATCGACGCGCTGCAATATATCACCTCTCTGGTTCTTGGGCGCGATAATCCCGACTACAAGCGCGTGCTTTTGGATTCGGAGGGCTACCGCTCGCGCAAGCAGGCGAGGCTCGAGGATATAGCCGTCAATATGGCTCAAAAAGCCGTTCGGTTAGGCAACCGCATCAAGCTCGAAGCGATGACATCCTACGAGCGCCGCATTGTTCACGCCGCGCTTACCGATAACGACGAGGTTACCACGCAATCGGAGGGCGACGAGCCTTACCGTTATATCGTTATCACCCCTAAAAAGCTCAAAAGCTTCACCTCGCGCGAGGGCTTTGTGCCGCGCGACAACCGCTTCCGTCCGTATAACAACACCCGGAGCGACAACCGTGCCGGCGCGCCCGGCGCAGGCGGCGACCGTCCCGACAGACCGGACAGACCCGACCGCGCAGACCGCCCGGACAGATCCGACCGCCCCGCGCGCACGGATCGCGCGAACGCACCAAATAACCACGGCTACGGCGAAAGACGCCCCGCCGATTCGGGCTTTTCGGGCGACCGCCCCTACCGCCCCGCCGCCCCCGTCCGCAAGCCCGACTCCGGCTTCTCGGCGGGCAGCCTGATCAGGAAGAACCCCTACGAGGATAAATAGCCGACCAAACGCGAATCGGCGCTGCGACAAGCCGCTTCTTGCGGGCGGCTGTCTTGCTTAATCCGATTCAGTCGGACTTAAAGAGGTTTAGTCTATCCGGGTGTGTACGGGTTACGCGTATTGTCCGGTTAAAAGCCGTCATTGTCCTTAGCGAGGCGCGTTAGCGCCGTAGGAATCCGGTTTAATTTTATCCTCTTTCCTTTTCGGGTTACCGC
>JAITNT010000159.1 GCA_031290295.1 Clostridiales bacterium | reverse complement strand
CCTGAAGGAAATGATAGAAAAAGCCGAGCTGCAGTATATTTCGCTCGATTTGTCCAGATACGGAGACGCCGTTGCGGTTACGGACGCCCGCTACAAGACTGTGCTTGCGGAGGTGCAGGCGGTTTTTTGCCGCGTATTGTCCTTGCCCAAAGAGGAGGTGGACGTCCGCAGTAACTTTTTGCTCGACTTAGGCGGCAGCAGCCTGGAATATTTTGCCTTGCTCGAGGAGCTTTCCAAAATATTTAATACGGGCTTCAGTCTGGAGGAGAGCTTTTTGTCCACTCCTGCGGAGTTTGCAAAATATATCCTCAATCACTAGTATTATTTTTTGTGACGTGGTATTATTTATCCGTGGGGTTTCCGCGGGTTACCGTCGGGAAGTATTTATTATATTATTTTATCGTGCCGCCGTCCGGTTAATTACGACCGAAAGCAGCGGCAAAAGGAGAACGCATGTTAAACAAAAAATGGAAAGAAGTTGTTTACGCACTTACGGCTTTCGGTCCGAACTTCGTCATGGTTGCCATGATGGCGTACTACACCGACGCGATGGATCCGCGTCTGCTCAAGGAGGGTATGCTCGGGATTCAGAGTATCGCCAACTATCCGTTGGTAGCCGTAATGTTATTCGGCATACTTTGGTCGATAGGCAGAATATTCGACGGTATTATCGACGTGCCGTTTGCCTCACTTACTGACAGAATGCCTAACAAATACGCCCGCGTAAGATTTCCGATTATTATCGGCACCGTACCTATGATCGCCGGCTTTATTCTAACATGTATACCGCTTACCATGGCGGCTAACAGTGTCGCTAATACGATTTGGTTCTTCGCGATGTCGATCGTGTTCTTCGCCGCGTACACGCTCGTGCTTATCGCCTTTTACGGCAGCCTTGCCACGGTGTGCGTCGACGAAAGGCAGAGGGCGAGGGTTTCGACTTACAAATCTATTGTGGATACGGTAGTGTATTCCATAGTGTACGCGCTGATACCTTTTTTGTCGGGGTTGATGGGTATCAATGTCGTACAGTTCATGATGATGTCCTCACCGCTCATGCTGACGATACTTATCCCGCTATTTTTGCTCAAAAAATCAAATAAAACGCCGAGACCGTCGAAAACGCGCAAGGCGGGGTTCTTTACAAGGGCGATAATTTCCGTAAAGGATTTCACGTTGGGTACGGAGCGAAATGCGGACGGCACAGTAGTCGTCTATAAGCAGGACGAGGAGATAAAGAAGGTCGGGCTGTTCAAGAGCCTCAAATTTGTGTTTACAAACAAGGCGTTTATAGCGTGGCTTGTGGTTAATTCGGTTTCGTTCTTCGGCTTACAAATGTTTTTGGCGAGCATGAACGCGCTAATTTCCGGCGTTATGGGCTTGAATGTTTCTTGGCATCAATTAGTGTTGAACACGGCGGCTTTTGCGCCGGTACCGCTTATGCTGTTTATCTTTTATAAGGTGCTTAGAAAAAAAGGCCCGAGGTTCGCTTTTCAAACCTCATTGATCGCATTTGCCGTATCGATATTGGCTTTCTTATTCGCTTCGGAATATTTCTGGCGCGATAACGTAACATTAAGAATTATAGTAGGCTGTATCGGCGGTACGGTCGGCAGTTACGGCATAGGCTCATTCTTCATGATGCCGCTTATGATACCCGCGCAGGTCGCCGCGGTTGATTTGAAGGTCACAAAGCGCAACAACAGCGCGATGTACTTCGCGGGACAAGCGCTTGTTACATCCGTGATAGGCGCGATTGCGACGGGCGTCGTTTATTCGGCGATAAAGGGTATATATTTTAACGAGTCAACCGGCTTAATTACTAATTACACGCAAAAAATGCTGGAAGCGAACCCGACGGTAATCGATGATGCAAGAACGGCGCTTGCGGGTACGGGCAACCTGCTCGTCCCGGTCGGCGGTATGCTCGTACCTATAATCGTGGCGGTGAGCTGTCTTATCGCGTTCGGGATAGCGTTCCTTATGCCTAAGCGTTACGACGCGAAAACTATCGGCAAGCTTTTTGACAAGAGCTACACGCACGTTGACGCGGAAGAAAATTCGACCGTGCTTAAGGTTGCGGAAGAAGAAACCGTTGCGGAACAGAATTAGATTTTGGGAGCTAAAATATTGTTTTTTATGAGGCGGCAAAGAGCGAGTTCAGACGGGCAGCAGGCGGTAAATAGGCGAAGGGAGTGTACTAACTACATGACCGAGCAGATTTATCCGTACGCAGCCCGTATCAACGACGCTATTTGCCGCTCCGCAATTTTTAACGGGTTAGCATGAAGTATATAGTAACCGCAATAGCAAAGATCACGGGGGCGCTGGCATTGTTGATTTTTTACCGCCCCAAGGTCTTTTATATTAACAAGCAGAAGCAGTCGCGCCGCATAAAGGGCGGCGCCGTTTTGGTAAGCAATCATACGAGCCTGTCGGATTTTCCGCTGATGCTGTTGATTTTCCCTTTCAGGTTTGTGCGCTATCTTATGGCGGAGGTTCTTTTCAAAACGAACGGCTTGTTAAACTGGTTTTTGACAAACATCGGCGGTATCTACGTCAACCGCGATACGCGCGACATGTCCTTTATGACGGAATCTCTTAAGATTCTCGCTAAAGGCGGCGTCGTGGGAAGCTTCCCCGAGGCGCGGCTTGTGGCGAGCGGGGAATTACTGCCCTTTACGCTGAGCACGGTAAGCATTGCCCTGAAGTCGGGCGTGCCTATTATACCCGTGTATTTGACGCGGCGGGCTAAGCGGTTTCAAAAGGCGTACGTTATGATAGGCGAGCCTATACATATCGGGGACTACTGCGATACCGTCGACCCCGGCATAGAACGGTTAAAGGAGCTGTCCGAGCTTTTGCGCGACAGTATCATAGGGCTCAGGACGGAGCTTAGAGTTAGGATACACAATGAGCAAGCGTGACGAAAAAAAAATTAAGTCCCGCAAAAAAGAGCCGTATTGCAAGTTCTTCAT
>JAITNT010000102.1 GCA_031290295.1 Clostridiales bacterium | reverse complement strand
CTTACGGAGCAGGCTCTTGAGAATACCGATATACGCTATCTTTCGATGGGCATGAGCGACGACTATCTTACGGCTATCGAGGCGGGCGCGAACATGATACGCCTGGGGCGTTGTCTGTTCGGCGACAGAGCTTACCCGGCTCAAAAATAACGGAGAGAAATTATATGGCTAATTTACCGAAAAACAATCCATTTTTTAATCGGAATACGCAGGAATCCGAGCTGGAATTCTATGAGGATTCGCACGCGGTAAAGCCCCGGCAGAAGCAGGCTTTTTCTAAAACTCCGGCGCACGCAGGCTCGGGCGTAATTATTTACGAGCCGCGCACCCCCGAGGACGTGGAAGCGCTTATCGACCGCCTGAAGCTCAGCGAGTCCGCAATCGTCAATCTTGAGAAGCCGCCCGTAGAAATCGCTCAACGCATTCTCGATTTTCTTGGCGGCGCGGTTTACGCGATAGGCGGCTCCATGAGTCCCATACAAAAAGGCGCCAATATATTCTTATTGACCCCGCCGGGCGTGGCAATTTCCGCGCCGTTTCATGAGTAAAAGCCGCAAAATGCGGTTTTATTGTATTGTCTACGGTTAATAGTGCTGTGATGTGCAAAAGCCGCATTGTCATTAGCGAGGCGCGTCAGCGCCGTAGGAATCCGGTTTAATTTTATCCTCTTTCTTCCTCATTACGGAAAAAGCGGCAGCTCAAAAAACGTACTGCACACCTGATTGTCGTAGCCCTCGCAGGGCGGGATATAGCAGTAGCCGTAGGAGGGGACCAGGATATCGGCTTCTACGATTATTTTTATTATCGAGGTTATGCAGGCGCTGACGCTCGCGCTCGTTTCCGACGAAAAGCTTCCGTCGGGACAGATTACGTTTACCGAGGCTTCTATTTCAAAGGGCATGACGGACGGCGCGGGTACGCAAATTATCAGGTCGTTGCTCGTCGTTATTTCGCCCGACGCGCGACCCTCGGCGTTATTCGCGTCCAGGTAAAATATTTCAATCGGAATCGTGACGTCGCACCGCAGTCTTGCCTCGCGCGGACGGTCGGCGAGCTTGTCGATATGTACGTTGGAGAGGGTACCCCGGGTAGTCGAGGAGCGCGCCGAAACGAACGTCAAAGGCGCCGCGGGATTAGGCGGCGAGAATCCGCTTAGGCTAAGCGCGGTATCCTCCGCTGAAACCTGCCTTACGCACGCGTCAAAGACCTTTTTTGCCTGTATACAAACCCTTTCGCATAGCCCCTGAATCGGATTGCCCCGTATAACCCCGGGAGTTCTCGGATTACCGCTGTTGCAGAACGACATAGAATTATCCTCGCTTTTTGTCGGATACGACTATGTTAATATATTCGGCTTGCGCAAAATTGTTGCAATTTGAGGCCGATTAATGGTATCATAAATACCGATATGAAGGTTTATGCTTTAAGCGATTTGCATTTGTCCATAACTAATCCCAAGCCCATGGATATTTTCGGGGGCGCGTGGGATAACTATCTTGCCGAAATCGAGCGGAGCTGGCACGAGCTTATCTCGCCCGAGGATATAGTATTGATAGCGGGCGATATCAGCTGGGCGATGACGTTTGATAACGCCTTGCCCGACCTTGCCTATCTTGCCGGATATCCCGGCAAAAAGGTGCTTTTGCGCGGTAATCACGATTACTGGTGGAAGTCGATAAGCACGATGCGCGCGGCCTTTCCCGAGAGCGTTTACGCCGTGCAGAACGACTGTCTGCGCTTTGGCAAGCTTCTTGTGTTTGGCAGTCGCGGCTGGACGAGTCCCGATGGCAGGTACGCGAGCGCCGAGGACGAGAAGATTTACAAGCGCGAAACGGAGCGCATGAGGCTGTCCGTTAACGCCATGAACAAAATGCGGCTTCCGGGCGACAGCGTAATCGCAATGATACACTATCCGCCCTTTAATACCCGCCGCGAAAGCTCGCCCTTTACGGAGCTGTTCGAGGCGGCGGGGATAGAGAACGTCGTCTACGGACATCTGCACGGTAAGGGCTGCCGCGCGGATAAGCTTTATATTCATAACGGCGTTAAGTATTATCTTACCTCATGCGACCAAATAAACAACACGCCGCAATTTATAACCGAAATATAATTTAGAGCGTGTGCGCACCGAGCTTACCGCAGTGCCCGCGCGCCCGAAGAAAAAGGAGTAACAAAAATGAGTAACGAACATCAAAAGGTCGAGCTTGTAATCGACGGGTTAGGTACTATTGTCGCCGAGCTGTATGAGGACGTCGCGCCTATATCGGCGGCTAACTTCTCTAAGCTCGTCGGTCAGGGCTTCTACAACGGCTTGACCTTTCACCGCATAATCCCCGGCTTCATGATTCAAGGCGGCTGCCCTAACGGAACGGGCACGGGCGGGCCGGGCTATTCGATAAAAGGCGAGTTTAAGTCTAACGGCATAAAGAACGACCTCAAGCATACCCGCGGCACGCTTTCTATGGCGCGCTCCTCTCACCCCGACAGCGCGGGCAGTCAATTCTTCAT
>JAITNT010000078.1 GCA_031290295.1 Clostridiales bacterium | reverse complement strand
CTAATATACTAAGCTCCGGATTGTAGTCAAAATTAACCGTGAATTTTCCGCTGTAACCGGCGGCGGCGGTTTGAAGCGAGGCGGCCGCAACGTTGGTTATAATAGCGCGGCGGCTTGCGTCGAAGGTCATTTCGGCATTAACGGATTGTCCGCTCTGCTTATCCCAATCAAGCCACGCGTCATTCTTTACCGTAGTGCCCCACTCGGGCAGCTTGTAATATGTGTCCACGCTCCCCAAGGTAAGCGTCCCGCCCGCTTCCGCGCCGACGACAATTTGAATATTCGCGCTTGCCGGGATTGAAAACGCGGGATATTTGGCGCGTAAAGCATCGGTTATCCTTATAATGTTCGGCTCCGCGCCGTTTTGGTTCTCCGCCAAAATATACAGCGTATCCGAGCCCTCGAAGCGCGCGCCGACAAAATATGAGCCCGTTACCGACAACGGCGAAATTTCTATTACGGGATTCTGCGTAATGTCCGCCGCGATAAAGGGTCCCGCGATACCGGCGCGAACGGCGGCGGCGGTTATAATAATCTCACCGCGGTTATTGTAGGTAAATTGCGGGTCGTTAAGTCCGCCCGAAGCCGCGTTCGCGTTCCATAGGCTCAACCAAACAGAAGGAAATTTGAAGCCCCATTCGTATGAGGACGGTTCCTCGAGATTAGGCGAGCCGTACATATGATACACGTTAAGCGAATTCACGGTTACGCTGTCGCCGGGACCTCCGACGGGGCAAATAGTTATTCTTACGCGCATCGCGCCTATCGGATTGAACAACGGCAACTCCTCTTTGAGCTTGTCAAGAAGCGCAAAGGTGAATTCACCCGTTTTTTGATCGTCGCGTATAAGGTATTCGCCCGTTAGATTTGTGTTCCCCTCCGCCCAGAATTTTACGGCGTACGATTGCGTTACGGCGGTAATGCTTATATCCATCATAGGCCCGCGCGAAAAGTCCACATAGAATTCCTCGCTTGTCGCAAAGCCGAATGCGTACCCCTGCGGTATCGTTATATTCACGCCGCCCCCGCTTGCAACCGAGGCGACCGCTATATGGTCGGCCGCCGTAGTCCCCGCGCCCGTCCAGTTCTCCCTGACGTCGGTAGTAGCCGCATTCCATTTAGCCGCCATGTCCGCGTCGTTTTCGTACTCCAGCGCGGGTGTTTTTACCACGTTTAGTATCCTTACGGACACAATGGATTTTTCCTCCGCGCCGCCCGCCAAAACAAGCCGCGCCGTTATATCCATGTTTCCGTTTTTAAGCGACGCCGTATTAATCGACACTCTTCCGGACGGCGCCGTTGCCGCGCCATACACCGTCGCGCCGCCGCAAATAATCTCAACGGACGTTACGGTCGCGCCGTCGGGAACGGATACCGTCAAAGCGGCATCGATAATACCGTCCACATTCGCGCCGTCGCTTATTTTATCGTTAGTCCCCGTCTTGTACAGCGTCATATCGACCGAGCCGCGCTCCTGCGCGATAAACGTACCGTCGCAGGTATAGGTGCTTCCGCTTTTTGTTACGGTTTTGCCCGACGGAATTTCCGCCAAAATAGCCGTTTGACCAGCCGACAAATTGAAGCTCAACGCGTTCGCGCCGCCGGAGACGGTAGTCATAAACTGTTTTTCAATAGTGTCGTACAGCTTATTACCGCCGCTCGCAACATCTACGGTTACATTTTTTGCGGTAGTATAAGGGTTAAAATACATTCTGAAACGTATTCCGCCCGTGTTGTTAAAGATATCGAGCGCGTCCAAATCGGTTTCTATAATACGGCTGACGTTTGTTTCTCGTATCGTCGCGCCGAAAAGCCCGACATGGCTCGCACCGTACAGACCGTAATCGGTATGCCCGTTCCAGTTGAACGTGTAAGAATCGCCGCTCGCGTACGGCTGAAACGCCGTATTCCATGCCGTTGTGCGACCGCCGGAGCTTGTGTAAACCACCTTGCGCTGACTTTTTCTCAAGCCCTCATAGGGGATAAATTCCGCTTTGGGGTCGGTTTGAGTTATCCACTTGCCCGACTGATTATTGCCGTTCCAAACCTCCTTGCCGTAATACGTATTCACAACGCCGTCGTTCGTATACATTTCGGGATAGTATTGCCGCGCGCTTTGCGATACGCACAGAACCCATTTGGCGATGTCCTGCGCGAATCGGGTGTCGTACTTGACCATAGGCGCAAAGCCCATCATAGCGTCGAAGGTGTTCATGGCGAACGCGTAACCGCCGCCGTCCGTAAGACTGCCCATAAGCCCCGAGGTATAAGCGCTGCCCCAGTTCTCGGTTACCATTCCCCAGCCGCCGCGTACCGCCGAGCTCCCGTCCAGCGTCCACGCAAGCATTTTTGCCACGTTGTAATTTGTCTGCAACTCCGCGTTCATACGCGCCGCCAAATACGGCGCGAGAAAGGTCAACACCTCATAGAACGGAGAAAAGTTGATTTTTTCAAGGTAGTTCATGCTCCAAACCGCGCCCTGCCGAAATTGCTCGATCTCGGCGACCGAAGCGTACGTGCCCGGGATATCCTTATTGAGCGAGTATGCCGAATATAAAATATATGCCATGCCCGCCGCCGCGTCCGGCTCCGTCCAGCTCCCGTCGAATACCTCGTTTGTAGAAAGCTTATACGCCGTGTGCCTGAAGTCCGCGCTGGCGCCGCCCATTCCGACAACCGCCTTGTACCACGACCTCGCGCTCTCGGTGACTATATCGTATGTGTAGCTTTGCTCGGTGGGAAATTGCGCCGCTATAACCGAAAACAGCACGCCCGGTAAAAGCTCGTACCAAAAGGTAGTGCCCGTAGCCGCGCCCTGCCCCTTGTTAAGCACGACCTTGTCTCCGCCCGCCTGATAATAATCGACGGCGCCCTTGACATAATTAAAATCGGTTTTGCTGCCCGAGGTGTGGCTTGTCATATCCAGGCCGACAAGCCCCCCGCTCATTACGGCGGCAAGCACGTTGATGCCCTCGCCCGACTCGCTGTCGGACAAGGCGCTACCGATATACGACGGGATACCCCATGTCTGATTTCCGGTTTCGCTAAAATAAGTATTTACGTTCCCCGCGGTAGTATAGCGGCCGATTTTTTTGGTGCGAATCTCGTCCATATAGCCGCCCTTATCGCCGTTAGAGGCCGAATAAGTGTTTCCGTCGTCCAACATGTAGTTCAAATAATCTATTGTGGTCTGCTTCCAGTCCTTATAGTCGTACTGCTGTTCAGTAGGCAAAATCAAGCCTTTCATTCTCTCGTTTTCCTTAAAATTTGCCGCTGCGGCGGTCGTTTTACCGAAATATATTATGCTTGCCGACAGCGTAAAAAGCCCGGCAAGGAGCACGGCAGATGCCGTTATTTTCAATCTTTTAAGCGTTTTAACATTCATAACCTATTAACTCCTCTGAGAAATCTCTGAATAAAAGGACCGAAGCGGACGGACGGAAACTCTCCGCCGCCCGCTCCGCTTTGTGTCCTATAAGCTATCTCTTGCCCCCGGCTATGCTTACCATGAAGTAGTCAGGGCATAATTAGCCATAACAAGCCTTTCTACGGTAAAGCTTCTCGCGCCGCTCGGGCTGCCGCCGAAGCCGAGTCCGAAGTATACCTTGCCGCCTACGTCAATCGAGTTTACGAAGGTGTCTTTTGTAAGAGTGATTATCTGTCCCGCGGTAACGTTTGTATCGTCAAGCGCCACAGTGTTGCCGGTGCCGGTGCCGCCGGTAAAGTATCTGCCGAATATCATAGGATTACCCGTTTGCGCGCTTATTTTGAACCAGATAACGCTGTCGTTGGAAACGGTTTTTCCGGCGAGATCGATTTCAAAGCTCTTGATGCCCCAGCCGTCGCCGTTAATGTCGGTCACGAGACCCGCCGCGCTTCCCGTTACGGTAATTTTGGCAACCTCGCCGTCGCGGTCAACGGTAGTTATGCCCGTGAAATCCGTCTTGTCGGTGATTTCGGTATAGGTTACTCTCGCAAGCCCCGGATCGGAATCCGTAAACCAAAGGGGAGCGCCCGCCGCTCCGAGAGTATCGCCCTTGGCGACTACGCTTATTTCATAGGTCGCGCCGTCCGTAAGCGCGAACTGCTTCAAGTCTACGTTTGCCGCCGTGGAGTCCGCTGCGAAGAACGTATCGAGGGCCGACGCCGTGTTAGTAACCGTAATATCGTATTTAGGCGTGTGCTTTGCATTGCCGGCTACGGGCGCCCAGCTGATATTAGTCGTGTGCGCGGGCTTTGCAAAGCCCGCGGGCGCGGTAAGCTTAACCGCGTTCTCGGGGGGTTGCTCCTCGACATATGCCGTGCAATAAACAATCCTTATCTCCGAAAGCGTAAGATTCGACGCGGGAGTGCTAGTCATTACGCCCGGACGTATCTGATAACCTGTCTTTACGCCTTGGAAATCTTGCGAATTGCTGGCCTGCCTGTCAACGTTAACGTTGGCGCGCAGCTCGATAATCGTTTGCTCGGTTATCGGCACGGCTAAGGGCGTGTCGTTAATCATCGTAATATCCGAATTTTCAGGCAACACGGCTTTGAAGAAATATCCGCCGTTCGCGGACGCTATCGTCATAAGAATGAAGGGGTTTTTGTCCATGTTTATCTCGACGCCGGTCTTAGCCTTAATCCAACCGTAATTGGTACCGTTATTGATCGTGCCGTTAGAGGCGGAGGCGGGGTCGGTAACGAACATACCCGACGAGCCGGTATCTATTTGCGCTTGCGTATATTTTACAACGGTTTCGATCTCGAACCTAAACGACACCTCGTCGGAGTCCGAAAACGTAGTGCCCGACGCGTTATCGTTCGTCGCGGTAATCGAAGCCGTGTATATGCCGTCGGGAAGTAATTTTGCGTTATACGACGGGTTCTCTACGGTGGTGTTTATGTCGTTCGTATCGTCGATATCGGCCTCGTCATGAATTTGAAGCTTGTAGCCGTTAGCGTACGCCACGGAATCCCAAGCCAGGTTTCCGCGCAGGGCGATTTTAGGGTTAGCCGCGTCGTCAAGCTTGCCGCCCGTTACCGGCGGAACGTAGACGCTTATATAGCTGACGCTGACGAAACGGTAGTCTACGCTGACATCGGCGTTGCCGCTGCCGGTCGCCTGATTTACGCCTAAACGAAGCCTGATACTGCCGCTGCCGCCGCCGAACGCATCTTCGCGACCCTTAACGATGTCAACGTTCTGTCCCTCCGTACGCGCCGCATCGCCGAGCAGAGATATAAATCCGCCGCCGAACGCCGCCTGCAAATGATAGCCGCCGATAACGGCGCCTACGTCGATTAAGACGACGGGCTTTTTATCGAAATTGACGGTTATAGCTGGAGAAGCCACACGACCCCAACCGTCCGCGGTGGGAACTACGCGCGCGTACTCTACTCCGCCGGCTTCGACCTTGGTAACGGTTGCGTGTTCGCCGTTTGCAACGCCGTCAAAGGTCGCGATTTGCGTCGCCGTATATGATGCCGCCGTCTGTATTGCCACATGGATCAGGGTTTCATCACTGGCGCTTTGCGAATGGCGGTTAGAGGTGAACGTAATGCCTACGGTGTAATTACCGTCCGCAACGCCGAGCGCGTTCAAATAAAGGTTGTTTTTTTCGTCTTGTAACCTAGGGGTTACGCCGACGACCTCGTCGGTCGTGTTGACCTCATATACCTTAACGGTAACGCCGCGCGCATTAGTTGCGGTCCACTTCAGGTAGCCGTCATCGATTTTTAGATCGGCGGGAGCGGCAAGCGCGCCTAAGCTGTCTACGGTTATCGGAAGCGTCGCTTCCTCGGAATTTGAATGAAGCTCGTCGTCGGACGCCGCCAGGGTAATAACCTTAACGGTAAAGCTGCCCGCGCCTAACTCCGCCGTGCTGACCGAGGGGGTAATGATTCCGTCCGCGTGCAGTACGCGCGTTTCGCCGCTGTACACCGATACGTCATACCCGTCGCTGCCGGCTACGTCGTCAAAGGTAATCAGGTCGCCGGTCTTATCGAACGCAAGATTTGCAACGGACGGAAGCTGCGTCACCGCAGGCGCGGCAGGCTCCACCGTAAATTGATATTCTCCGGCGGGGCTTTGGGCTGAAACGTTAGCAACCGCTTTGGCATAAACGCTCACGTTGTAACCGCCCGCCTCTAATTCGGACACGTCTATCTGCGCCGACGCCTCGTCCTCGTCTATCGCGGCGACCGACCCGCCCTGCTCGGTGACCGTAGCGTGATAGCCCGCCGTCGCGCCGACGACCGCCGTCCACGTTACCAGCCCGGTTTCCGCCGAATAGGCGAAGCCCGCAGGCGCGGTGAGCGCGGGATATGTAACCGCGCCCTTACGGAAGTCGAGCGTCGCGGCGGCGGAAGCCTTGCTTACGCCTGCGACCGCTTTGGCGGTGACGGACGCGTTATACTCTCCGTCCCCGAGCGCGGAAACGTCGTACTCGGCGGTCGTCGCCGTCTCGTTCCTGACTTCGCTTGTGCCCTGTTTAATGACCACGGAGTAGCCGTTAGACGCGCCCGATACCCCCCCCCATGTCAGCTTGTTAGCCGCGTAGGCAAGCCCCGCAGGGGTCGCCAACGGCTTGATTTCGGTCGTTGTGCACGCCGATAATACGACCGCGCACGACATAACGACGGCGATCATGATTGCCAAAAGTTTCTTTTTCATGTTTTTCCTCCGGAATTTATTTTTTATATGTATACATAGATCGCGCTCGGGCAAGATTTTTTATTCTGCAGATTGCCTTAGTGCGGATTCTAGGGTTTCTATTACGTGCTTTTCACGCTCGCGGCCTCCGCTCTTGAAAATTTGAGCCGTTTTATTTCCGTCCAAACCATGAGCGCGACCGCCGCGCCGAATATTACCGCCAAGCCGATTACCGGCTCGGTCAAGTAGTTCTTATGCGTGATTTCCTTGTCGTAGTTATCGTTGCGGTAAAGCGTCGAGCGTACGGGAACGTTCGTGGCGTTCAAATCGCCGCTCGCGGCAAGCCCGTTCATGTTATCGCCCCACGACCACATTTGACCGTCGGCGTCCCTGACGAAGGTACGCGCGCCTATAGAGCCCGCGAACGCGGTAACGGTAACGTCCTCGGGCTGCGTTTTGTCTACGGGCAGCTTGCCCTTCAGATTAGCGTCGCCGCCGGCGGTGATTTCCTCGATGCTTAACGCCTTATAAAACTGCACCTCGGTAGGCGCGAGCGCGTTCGGCATAGATATATAGGGGGAGTCGTACTTGTTGTCGGCGTCGTGAATATCGAAGCCCAGCTGATCGGCGCCGCCCGCGCCGAAGGAGTAGACCTTGCCGACGTCGCTCAACAGGAAGTTGGTCACCCCGCCGCATAGGATATCGGCATAAACCGCGCCGACGTCCTCGCCCTTAACGTTGACGGACACGGTGATTTGTTGCGGCGTGCCGCTCTCTTTCGCATCGAAATCCGGTATTCCGTACTGTCCGAACGCGTTGTTGCCCCACACAAAAACCTTGCCGTCGTTAGTCATCGCCATTGCGGTGGTGCTTTGAGCGGATATTTTTTTCACGTCGGAAAGCAAGGTTTTTTGCGGAACGATCGCCGGCGTATCGAAGTCCGCGCCGCCCGAGGCAAGCTGACCGTTATACGCGTCGCCCCACGCGTAAACGTCGCCCGTTTCGCTCAACGCGTAGCTTGTAAACTCGCCGGTTTCTATCGCGGTAATTTTGCCGCCGCCGAAGTACGCTTGGTCAAGCCGCGCAGGCTCGCCGTTGAGCGTTTGCCGCGCGGCGGGGAGATTCTGACCCAGCTGTCCGAAGCCGTTATGCCCGAACGTCCACACTCCGCCGTCGCGCCCGAGCAGTACCGAATGCCTTGCGCCGGCTTTTACGGATACTATTTCTACGCCGTCGGGCAAATTGATTACGGCGGGGGCTAAAACGGCATTGGTTTCGTCTATTTGCCTGACTCCGCCCGCGAGCTGTCCGTAGGCGTTGCCGCCCCAGCCGTAAAGCTTGCCGTAGTCGTTAACCGCCAGCACGAAGCCCGCCTTGCCCGTGTCGAAAAGAACGACGTTCTCAAGAATTTTTTTTGTGAGCGGCTGAACCTTGACGGCGGTGTCCTTGAACCCGCGCCCTAACTCTCCGCTGCCGTTCGAGCCGGCGGCGTACAACGTGTTATCCCGGTCGAGGTACACGCTGAAGCCGCTTTCGCCGGAGTAGCCCGTTATCTCGTTCTGCGGCGACACCGCGTCCGAAGCAAAAGCGCGCATAAAGCCCTGCGCCGACATAAACGCCGCCGCCGCGGAAAATAATATTAAGCTTAGAATTTTTCTTTTTTTCATCCTCGCTCCGTTTCCGTTTGTCTATAGCGTTTATCTGTCCAGATACGCTTGCAGTTGATATATGACTTCCTCTTGTATCGTTTTTAACGCCGCTTGCAAGGAGGCGTTGGCGTATCTGCCGGCAAGCACGTCGTTCCACGCCGCGACCGGGTTCGCGTACTGTCCCAAATAATAGCTTTGCGCCAAGGTAATGCCGTTGCCTAAGGTCGCGTTATTAACCGCCGTGGCAAGAGCGGCGGTACGCTGAGGATCGAAGGTAAATTCCGCGTAAGGTATCGCCACATAGCGCCCGACGTCGTACATGTATTCGGTATATTCCTGAACCTTAGGGTCGCTCGCCGCTTGAACGCGGATAAAGTCGGAATTCCATGTCAGCTCGTAAGCGGGAAAGGAATACGCCTCCATGCCCACGGTACTCACGGTATTATTGATAGCCGCGCCGCCCGCGTCCTTAGCCTCCTCCCAATTCTTACCCTTAATGCCGTACTGAAACAGGTCGTGATTCGCTCTGTCCTCGAACAGCCAATTCATGAATCTCATCGCCTTGTCGCGCTTCGCCGCAGGCGCGGTTTTAGGTATGCACAGGAAGTTCCACGCCTTAAAATCCGTTTTGGCATAGCCGTCTTTCTTCTCGCGTATAGCGGGGTCGTTAACGTATATTTCCAGCTCCGCGCCCTCGTTGTTCTGTTTTAACAACGCCTCTACCGCGCCAAAATTATTAATCGTCTGCACTACCGCGCCGCCCGCGCCCGCCTTGAACTGCGCGTCGGCATCGGTCGTGCTCATTACGTCCGCGCCGATTATGCCGTCCTCCGCCCAACGGCGGGTTATCTGGAAATCCTCCTGCCATTTGCTGTCGCTTCCGAAGCCGGCGGGAAAGTCCGTCACTCCGTTGGGGGTACTCGGAGCAAGATATTCGTCTATAT
>JAITNT010000029.1 GCA_031290295.1 Clostridiales bacterium | reverse complement strand
TTTTTACTTTGACACCGCTTTAATTATCGCGGTCGTGTTGACGGTCGGTTTGTTTATATATTTCAAATACACCAAGCACGGCTACGAAATAAGCGTGGCTGGCGACAGCCTTAACACCGCCAAATATGCCGGTATGAAAACGAACCGGATTATAATCCGCACGATGTTTTTAAGCGCGGCGATAATCGGGCTTGCCGGTTCTTTGACGCTCACGGGCGCGTCCGCAAGTCATACGATGAGCGCGGGGATATCGAGCGGCGTAGGCTGGACGGCGATAATAGTCGCGTGGCTTGCCAAGCTCAATCCCGCGTCCATAGTTTTATCCGCGGTTCTGATGTCTATGCTCGAACAAGGCAGCGGCGTCGCCAGAAGCGCAATGGGCATAAGCCTGTCCGCCGCTCAAATAATTCAGGGCGTAATCTTATTTTCCGTGTTGGCGTTTGACTTTCTCCTGCGCTACAAGGTTACGTTCCGTTTTATGAGGAATAAGAATCCGGACGGCGCCGCGCCCGCCGTCGGGGAGGGCAAGCAATGAACGTAATTATTCGCTTGCTCGCGGACGCGATACATTTCGGCGCGCCTCTGCTGTTCGGCACTACCGGCGAAATCGTCACCGAAAAAAGCGGCGGTATGAATCTCGGCGTAGAGGGTACGATGGCGGTGGGCGCGATAGGCGGTTATCTTATGGCGTGCTATACCGACAGCCTGCTTTTAGGCATAATATTCGCTTTCATTTTCGGCGGGCTTTGCGGACTGTTGTTTGCGTTTTTGACTACGACGCTCAAAGCGAATCAAAACGTTACCGGTCTTGCCATGACGATATTCGGCGTAGGCATCTATCAGCTTATCGGAGAAAAGCTTATGACCGCCAAGACCTTTCCGGGTATGCCCGGGCATCTTGCCGGTATGGTTTCCGGCAAACCGTTCGGCGGTTTAAGTGAAATTCCCTATATCGGCACGCTGCTGTTTTCACACAATATCCTTGTCTATCTTGCCGTATTGACGGCGGTCGCCGTTTTTATATATATGCGTAAAACGAAAGCCGGTTTAAGAATGCGCGCCGTCGGCGAAAATCCCGAGGCCGCCGACAGCGTGGGCGTCAACGTTTCCCGCGTAAAATATATTAACGGCATACTGGGCAGCGGCATAACGGGAATCGGCGGCTTGTATATGGCGACGGTTATCAACAGCGGCGTTTGGAGCGACGCGGGGTCGTGGATTGCGGGGTACGGCTGGATTTCCGTTGCGCTCGTAATATTCGCAAGCTGGTCGCCATTGCGCGCCTTGTACGGCTCGTTGGTATTCGGTTTTTTAATTGCCGTACAATCCAAAATCGACCTTCTTGTAAGAACGTTTCCCGCCGTCCTTACGTGGATGAGCTATATTCCGCAAGAGGTTTATAAGCTTCTTCCTTTCCTTATCACGGCGTTAATTTTGATTCTTAACTCAATCAAGAAGAAAAAAGAGGGCATCCAGCCCGCGGGCTGCGGCATCAACTATTTTCGCGAGGAGCGATAGCGTATTATGGAAAAAATAGCGAGCTTTACCGTAGACCATACCCGCTTACTACAGGGTATGTACACGTCGCGTATAGACGGCGACATAACGACCTACGATATCCGCATGGTCAAGCCCAACACGCCGCCGTACCTTGAGAACGCCGGACTGCACACCTTCGAGCATCTTTTCGCGACCTATGCCCGCAACGGCGCGTATTCGTCTAACGTGATTTACGTAGGACCAATGGGCTGCCGCACGGGCTTCTATTTGCTTGTCCGCGATCTCCCGCCCGCCGACGCGATAACCTTAGTACGGCAATCCGCGGCGTTTATAGCCGCCTATATCGGTGAAGTTCCCGGCGCGTCGGAAGCCGAATGCGGCAACTACCGCGATCACGACCTCGCCGCCGCCAAAAAATACGCCCGGGAGCTATCCGAGGTTTTGAAGCGTTGGCAGCCTAAGGATCTAAATTACCGATAAAAACCGCGGGGGGGAGAGTTTCGTAACAAGTCTATGGCGCGCGGTGTGAACGCGCCCTAATGAAAGAAGGAGCTTTATGGCAATAAGAATCGTTAAAGGCGATATTACACATGACGGCAAAGCATTCGAGCTTTCAGGGAAGCTGTACGAGTCTATTGAAAAATACATCGGCGAAAATTTTGTCGTTGAGGATACTGCCGCGTCCTCGCGGTCGGCACGTTACCGGGATAGAGGTCTGAATCCGGTATCAGCCTTAGTTACGCTGGCATGAATAAGTTCGCTTCAGGCTATAGGCGCGCAAGCGAAAACGAAGATTATTTTGAAAAAGATGATTTTGAAAAAATCGATAGCAGCTGGAAAAAAGAAATCGAGGAGGATATTGCGGAGCGCAAAAAGAAAAGCTAGCGAATACCGACGCAACCGGGGGGCGAACGCATTTTAATGCGCTCGCCCCTGAAATTTTGCCCCGATGTCACCGTAATGAGCGGCTAATGCGGAACGAAGCCGCGTTTTGCCCCGTCCCCTTCCACAGCTTTATCTTTCGCGTGCAAAAAAGGTTCTAGGCTCGGGAGTGCCCTAATCACGTGTATTAGCGATAGGATACGAAATCGACAACGCCAAGGATGGGCGTACGCCATTTATGCAGTTTGCCGGAGGACAAGGGGTTGTGCTTGAC
>JAITNT010000204.1 GCA_031290295.1 Clostridiales bacterium | reverse complement strand
AAGCCGGATCGATATCAAAACGCGGCGACCATTCGACGGAGTCGCTCTGCTTGTTTATAGCGCAGGGCAACGCTACGCACAGGGACAGCAGCGCGTATTCGGAAAGCTCCGGCTTGTCTAAAAGAGCTTGTAAAATTTCCGTAAAGCGCACAAGGTCGTCATACCGTATAAGCTCCATATCGGGGACGCAGGTTTCGGCGAGTATAGTGCCGCGGAAATTGTACACCTGAATTTTGACCGTTACGGAGGAAAGATCGATGATAGTTATAACGCCCAGCTTAGGATTCAGCCCGTAGTTGAGGGGCTTTATGCCCGGCGTGTTGGGATAGGCCTCCTCCTTGCCGGGGCAGATAAGGCGGAGCGCCTCAAGCTCGGCGGTTATTTTGGAGGCGGCGGGCTTGCTTAACCGAAAGGTGCGGGAAATATCCACGCGCGACATCGGGCGTTTGATGAAGGACCTCATAATCAAGGACAGATTAATGTCCCTCGTCATCGACTGGTTTTGACCTTTTTGCATATACTACACCATTGTAATTTTATTATTAGACCGGTCTTATAACCTCAATCCGCGCGTATAAAGGCATCTTTCCGGTTCGGATTTTGTGAAAAATGCGCGGCAATAGCGCCACTATTGCCTGTGCTTTTTCGCAAAACCGCCCTCAGCAAATCTGCTCTTTATCCGACGGTTTCGGTTATAGGACCAGTCTATTATATACCATTTTATAGGCGCGAAGAAAAATTGTCAATGAAAATGAGCGTCACCGGGGCAAAGCTAAAAGAAAGTTTGTTAAAACTTTTTCAAACTTTTTTGCAAAACCTATTGACAGCGTAGATTATTTATGCTATATTAATAATAGTTAACAATATTAACTATTGTTGCCCGTTAAATCTGGGGCTTGCGGCGAAATTAAATTCGGAGGTTAACATGAAAAAGAGGTGGACTAAGGTTCTGATTATGGTTTTGTGCTTTTTGTTGTTTGCGCTGCCGCTTGCCGCGTGTACGGGCGGCGGCGAGCCGCCGAATCCGGATACCCCGGACGGTCCGGTTATCCCCGACGTTCCCGACGTTCCCGACGAGCCGGAGGAACCCGAGGAGCCGCTGTGGAACAAGGAGCCGGTCGTCAAGAGTACGTTCTACGACGACTTTTCGGAGGGTGTGCGCACGAGCGTATGGGAGGTTTCAAACCAGAAGTGGGGCGCGGGCAACCACGGTACGGCAGCGTCTAACGTATTTGTTTCTACGAACGCTTCGCAGGTTGCGGCGGCGGGCGGCGACGGCGGCGTCGTGGCGATGCGGTCTTACGGAGATTTGCAGGCGGATTCGTCCAAAACAAGACAAGGCTCCTGTATTATAACGAAGCAGGCTTTCGGGCCCGGAAAATACGAGGTTCGCATGAAGCCCGTTCCCCGACTCGGACAGTGCACCGCAATGTGGACGTATTACGACGGCGGCGGCTCTACGATAGAAACGAATAAGTACAGCGAAATAGATATAGAGATGCCTATGCGCGGAAATTACCGATATTGGTCGGGTACATCCTACGAATATTTTGCGGGCTGGAATATTCTTGCCGAGCGCGGAACGATCGAGATGGACGAGGAAGCGGGGCTTAACGACGGGAAGTGGCACACCTACGCGTTTGAATGGCGCACGGACAAGGCTAACGGCGACAGCGCGGTAATCTGGTACAGAGACGGCGAGGTTATGGCGCGGCTGGACGAATACGTTCCCGAATATACCGCTACCTTTTGGGTCGGGAACTGGTTTCCGGAGGACCTCGGCTGGGTGGGTATTCCGAATTTTGAGGAAGCCTACATGTACGTCGATTACGTGCAGATCACGCAGTACGAGGATCCGATTAAGGGCGATTACGCGCACGGCGGCAGCGGCGGCAGCGCGACAAGCCTGGGTTCGCAGCCTGTCCCTAAGAACAACTACATAGCCAACGGCACCTTTAAGTCGGTAACCGCAAGCGCGGCTAACGGTTGGACGGTCGACGAGGGTTCGATTACCGGGACGGCGGGGGCAACGCCGTATATAACGCTTGCGGCCGGCAGTAAAATCAGACAGAATGTCAGCGGGCAGTACAAGGGATATTCTTTCAATTTGGCGGCGGACGTTACCGTAACGGGTACGGGCAAGTGTTACGTTTATGCGGAATACATGTTCGGCTCGGTAAAGCTGGGGCAGTCCGGCAAAATAGAGGTCGGCGCGGGAGACGCGCAGGCGCTCCGCAATATACTGTTTACTATCGATAAAACAAACTCGAGCGATCTCCGCATTGTGGTGGATACCGACGCGGGGACTACGGCGCGAGTCAACGAGGTCAGGCTGTTGATGGCGTATCGCGGCGAGTTGTAAGCGCCGCCCTACGCTTAGGCGGTACGGAGGAAATTATGAAAAAACGAATTGCGTTATTTGCGTTGGTGTTGATATTCTTTGTTTCTCTTTTGGCGGGATGTAATTTCACGCCGATAGACGACGGGTCGGACGACGGCGGACAAATAATAATCCCCGACGACGGCAGTACGACCGGAGAAGAGCCGGACGGCGACCCGGACGACGACGACCCCCCGCCCGAGGAGGAGCCGGACACGGATCCGCCGGTATCCCCGTGGCTTACCGACCCCGTCGTTAAGAATACCTTTTACAGCGCTTTCGGCAGCAGCGAGACGCTCTCCGCCGACTGGTCGCTGGTTAATTACGGCTGGGGGCAGAACGGCGTATCTAAGGATAACGCGGGTTATTCCCGTTCGCCCGGCGTGTTGAACGCGATCGGCGCGACGGGCGGCGTGATAGTGTTGTCCTCATACGGCGATTATTATCACGACGCGTCCAAGCGCGGGCAGGGGGGCGTGCTTATCAGCAACGGTCAGTACGGACCGGGGCTTTATGAAATCCGCATGAAGGTCGTGCCGCGTTTCGGCCCCTGCTCGACGGCATGGTCGTACTATACCAACAGCTACGCCGTCACGAATAATGCGGGCAGTCAGGTGTACGGGCACAATACGGCGGATAACATACAGTATCACGAAATAGATATCGAGGCACCCAAAATCGGGCAGGGCTTCAAGGCGTGGGGCGGCGTCGCGTACGAGGAATACTATCAGGACGCGAATAATCTGAATTCTAAGGGCGAGGGCGCCGTCGTCAACCGCTCCAAGGGCGTCACCGCGGACTGCGAAGGTACATACAACGACGGACAATGGCATACCTTTGCGTTCGAGTGGCGCACCGCGGCTTATGATAATAACGAAGCGGCGGGAGAGAACGAGGGAGCCATAATCTGGTTCATGGACGGCAAGGAGGTAGCGCGCACCGCTATGCGTACGCCCTATTACCCGTGTCAGCTTTGGGTGGGGAACTGGTTTCCCGACAACGCTACGGACTGGCTCGGAATCGCGGATTACGACGAGGCCTATATGTATCTGGACTGGGTGCGTATTACGGAGTACGACGATCCCGTAAGGCTTACCAACAAATCGGACGGCAGCCTTATCAAGCCCGATTTGGGCGGATGCGTAGCCTTCTCAACTACGGGCGGCAATACGAATTACGCGGCTAATCTTCCCGTAAATAATTATATTTCTAACGGCGAATTCCTTTACGGCAGCGGCGCGGCGGCTACGGGCTGGACGCTTACGGCGGCGGCGCGCGCGAGTAATAAGCTTCAACTGTCGGGCGGCGGGCGCGCCGTTCAATCGGTTTCCGCGCAATACGGCGGCTACGGATTTGACCTAGACGTGTCCGCGGGAGCGGTGAGCGGCTCAGGCGATTGCAGGGTATACGTCGAGTATATAAGCGGCGTTTACGCCGCGAACAGCAACAGCAACGCAAAGATGACCGCGACGACCGTCGGGCAATCGGAGGCGCTTATACTTAATGCGGGCGGCGAGCAGAAGCTGAAATTCAGCCTGCCCGCGGGGCTTAACGTCAACAACCTGCGCGTGGTGATAGAGACCGACAGCGGCGTTACCGCGACTATAGAGAGGGTTACGCTGCGCCTAAGCTCGGACGTCCGGTAAATATCCGGGGCGGAGGAGTCTTCACTTGTATGCCTGCCGCAAAGGGGCGGTATGTATTATAGAAAAATAAAGACAGGAGGACATGGACAAATGAAACTGATTCTGAAAGAGGGCAGACGGGCAAGGCGCTTAGCCTTGGCGCTGATCCTGACGGCGGCGCTTTTTGCGGCGGGGCTTTGCGGCTCTGCGGTTACGGCGTTCGGCGTTACGACGGGGGAGGCCGCGGCGCTTGTTGCCGTGCATCCCGATTCGCTTGACCCTATGACGCGGGTGGGCGAGAACGCGCTGGTTAATCCCAACTTTGCGGACGGGTCGGCAATTCCGCGCACACAATACGGCGGGCCGTGGGCTTTTACGAACAACGACGAGCTGGGCGTCCCGGCGAACGCCGCGACGTTCGGCGTGACGGAGGTCACGGACGCGGTAGCGGGCATGGGCGCGCAGTCGGGGCTGGGCACGCCCGTAAGCACCGGGCTTAAAATCGATATCGTTTCGACTAATTTTTCCGCGATGGACGATTCGCTTACTTACAGTCAATTCGACGATACGATGTACGGAGACCGCGCGACCGACGCCGCGTGGTATTTCGCCGCGTGGGTCAAGGCGGACCAGGATATGTGGTTCGACGTCGGTATCTCATACAGCGCCAAACAAAGCAACGCCGGCGTGTACTTCGATTTGGGCAGAAAGTTTTTTGTGCCGGCGGGAGTATGGACGCAGATCGGCAAGGACTCCGCCGGTAACTTCGTTCCGTTCCGTTCCAGGGTTATCGGGACGGGATATTTGAGAGGAACGGGCTCCGATCCCACCGCTAATAATTCTAACTCGGCTACCGAGGCTTTGAACGCCAAGGAGGACGCGGGCGATACGACGATAAATCCGTGGTACAGAAGCGGCTGGAGCGAGATTTGGGCTTGCCTGCGTATTTACGCGTACGCGGGTTCAAAATTCGGCGACACCGGCGTCGGAACGCCTACCGGCGGACACGCGCTTACGGCGGGCGATTCTTATACGATCACGGGTACGAACTTCTGGAATTATTCCTCCGAGCCGCCCTATGTGGCTAAGGAGGTCGAGACGGTTACGCTTAACAAGAACGAATTAGCCCTGGAGGTCGGTCAAAACGAAACGCTGACCGCCGAGGTTTTGCCCGCGGACGCGGATGATTCGGACGTATTATGGAGCTCATCCGACACGACGGTCGCGACCGTAGATCAGACGGGTAAGGTAACGGCGATAGCCGTAGGAACGGCTACCGTCACCGCCGAGGCGAACGACGGCGGCGGAGCGCAGGACGAATGCGCGGTTACGGTGTCGGCGGCGACGGAGCCTCCGGTGTCGGTTACGGGCGTAACGCTGGACAAAACTACCGGCTCGGTAAAGGCAGGCGAAACTTTGCAGCTTACCGCTACGGTAGCGCCCGCGGGAGCGGAGAACAAGGCCGTAACGTGGGCTTCCTCCGATACGGCCGTCGCTACGGTAGATGCCAACGGTAAGGTGACCGCGGTAAAGGCGGGAACGGCTACTATTACGGTTACTACGGCGGACGGCTCCAAAACCGCGACGTGTACGGTAACCGTTACGGCGGCCGAGGCGGAAGGCGGCGGCTGCGGCAGCATAGCCTCCGGTTTCGCGGGGGGGGGGCAGGCTTAATAACGCTCCTATCCGGCGCGGGACTGATAATCGGTTTTGTAGTTTTTGGCAGAAGGAAGGCTTCGCGCGCGCGTTAAAACGCGCGCCCGGATTGACGGCCGAACGGAATCCGCGCGGCTTGCCGTCGCGGTACGGCCGATTGCGGATATGAGCGGTACGGAGAACCGTACGCGCCGCGAACCGGAGGAAAGCGGGCGCCGCTTTACGGGGAATGTATATCGAAATACATGACCCCGCAGGGCGGCGCGGGGCTTTCCGCGATATTTCGGCGCGCGGGCTTCGGTACGCTATTTGCGCCGCGTTAAGACGCGGCGTTACGGAGGTTAATATGAAAAAAATAAAAAAGAGCATAAGCCTTGCGATTGTAATCGCGCTTGTGCTGACGTTGCTGTTCGCCTGCGCGCCGCCGCCGCCGCCCACAGGTCCGGGCGATAACACCGTCCCGGACGTAATAGAGGACGACAGCGACAGAGAGGGCTGGGTGTCTTTTGAGAAAGAGAGCTTTGCGGCGGGCAGCAAGCTGCGGATAAAGTTTTTTAACGGCGGCTACGGCCGCGCGTGGATTGACGCAATGAAAACGAAATTCGAGGCGGATTATCCCGGGGTAGAGGTTATTCTGACCTCCTCTAACAAGGAGGCGGACTTTACCTCCACGATTTCGACTACGCTTGCGGGCAGCAACGCGGACGATATTTATATTTGCCATAATATTCCGTGGGAAAAGCTGTCCGTGCAAAGCCTCGTGATGAATTTGGATAATCTGTACAATTCCGTAATTTATACGGATACCAAGAACGATAACGCGCCTATACGCTATGTGGACAGAATCGCGACGTCCTCATTGAACGGCGTAAAATTTAACGGGCATTTTTATAAGGTGCCCGAGGTTCAGGGCGCGGGCGGCATCGCCTATAACAAGGGGCTGTTCGACGCTAACGGCTGGAGTATTCCGACTACCTACGCGGAGTTTGTAACGCTTTGCCAAACGATCTCCGGCTCCGGCGTTAAGGGGACGGACGGCAAAAACGTGGTTCCTTTTGTATGGTCGGGGACGGAGGCGTATATTTGGGACAGCCTTGTTTACGACTGGTGGGTGCAAATAGCGGGTATTGACGAGTTCAATCAATTCATGAAATACGAGGACAAGAACATGTTCAATTCCGCCGAGTTCCCCGCGCTGAAAACCGCGTGGACGTACTGGTACGATTTGGTCGCAGAAAACCCCGCCTTTTCGCACCCGGAATCGCTGGCGCTCGACAATCTGCAGTCGAATATGGCGTTCGCCGCGGGACAGGCGGCGATGATGCCCGCCACCTGCTGGATAGCTAACGAAATAGGCGATGAAATGTTGAACGATTTCTCCTGCGATATCGGCTTGTTCCCAACGCCCTTTGTGCCGGAGGCTAAGAAGGACGGGGAAAATAATCCTATCCGCGTCACCTACGATTTGGCGGGAAAGGATTCCTTTATAATCGCGCAGAAGGGTAAGAATAAGCTTTTGGCGCAGGAATTCTTCAAGTGGATGGCGCTCGAGGAGAACGCGTTGCTGTTCCCGCAGAATACTAACGGCTTGCTGCTGGCTATCCGTTACGACTTCCAAAACCTTATCGACAAGGTGGCGACCTCGACGTGGGAGCGTGAAATGTTCGGTCTGCTGCAAAACACGACGCGGTTCAATCTGTACAGCCAAAGCCCGCTCGTTTATTCATCGGGCTCGCCGCTGTCGCCGTACCCGGACGGAAATTACTATCTGGAGGCGGTCGAGAGCTACGGCACCGCCAGCCCGAGAACGCCGGACGCCGTGTTCAACGGCGTGTGGACGCGCATTGACAGGGAATGGGATCAGATGCTTGCGGGAGTAGGATTGTAGGCGTATGAGAAGCGGCGAAAAAGGAAAAAACGGATTAGTGAAACCTGGATTGCCACGTCGCTGACGCTCCTCGCAATGA
>JAITNT010000098.1 GCA_031290295.1 Clostridiales bacterium | reverse complement strand
GAGAGGGCTATGCCATATGGCATAGCCCTCTCCCGTTAACCGCGTTCTACTCCGTAAAATCAGCGTATAACTCTTACTTTTATTACTCCGGTGTGGGCGCGTAGTTTTTTAAGCTCGGTTTCGGAAACGTCGTCGTCTAAATCCAGTATCGTGTAGGCGTAATTTCCTTGACTTTGGCTTATCATGTTGGCGATATTGATTTTGGCGGCGCTGACGGTGTCCGTAAGCGTCGTAAGCATCGCTTTGACGTTTTCGTGTATTACGGTGACGCGGCATTTTCCGCTGCGCGGCAAGGTAACCCTCGGAAAGTTTACCGAATTGATTATGTTGCCGTTGGCGATAAATTCCACGGTTTGTTTTGCCGCCATTACGGCGCAATTATCCTCCGCCTCCGGAGTGGACGCGCCGAGGTGGGGGATAGCTACCACGTTCTCCGTATCTAACAATTCGTCGGACGGGAAGTCCGTAATATAGCGCGCTACCTTGCGGCTCTTGATTGCGGCGAGCAAATCCCCGTTGTTGACAAGCTCGGCGCGCGAGCAGTTAATTATGCAGACGTTCTGCTTCATCTTCTCTATTGCCGCGCCGTCGATAATGTGCTTTGTCGCGGAATTGTACGGAACGTGCAGCGACAGATAATCGCAGTCCCCGAATAAGCGCGAAAGATCCGTTTCGCGGATAACATAGTTGCTTAAATTCCATGCGCCGTCGATAGAAATATACGGGTCGTAGCCGTAAACGGTCATGCCGAGCTCTATCGCGGTGTTGGCGACCTGTGCGCCTATCGCGCCCAGACCGATTACGCCGAGGCGTTTGCCGGCGATTTCCGGTCCCGCGAATTCGCCCTTGCCATTTGCGACGAGCTTAGGAACGTCCGTGCCCTTACCCTTTAAGGTGCGCGCCCACTCGATAGCGGGAACAATACTGCGTGAAGCGAGCAGAAGCGCGCATACCGCAAGCTCCTTGACCGCGTTTGCGTTAGCGCCCGGCGTATTAAAGACGACTATGCCTTTTTGCGCGCAACTGTCCACGGGAATATTGTTCGTCCCCGCGCCCGCCCGCGCTATGCATAACAGGCTCGCGGGCATCGCATAGTCTAACATGTTGAAGCTGCGCAGTATTATCGCTTCGGGATTCTGCACGTCCTTGCTAAGGACGTACTTATCGCCGAGAACCTTGGTGACGATAGGTGATATTTCGTTAAGCTGTAATATATTAAACATTTTATTCTCCTTTTTTGCCGAAAAGCGCAAATTTTTTATATGAAATACGTTTAAGCGATGCCGCTAAGCCCGTTTTCCGCGCCGTCCTTACTTGTTTTGAAGCGCAAATTTTTTCATAAAATCCGCGAGCTTTTGCACGCCTTCCAAAGGAACGGCGTTATAGATAGAAGCGCGCATTCCGCCGACAAGGCGGTGACCTTTAAGTGTTTTGAGTCCGACCTTACCGGCTTCCTCGATGAATTTCGCATCGAACTCGGGGGTGGGCGTTTGGAACGGAACGTTCATTATCGAACGGTCCGCGGGGTTAGTTTTGTTGGTATAGAAAGACGAGTTGTCTATAAGGTCATAAAGAGTACGCGCTTTCAGCTCGTTAATTTTTTGGATAGTGCCGACGCCGCCGAGCTTTTTGAGCCACCGGAATACGAGCATAGCCACATAGGTGGAGAAGCAAGGGGGCGTATTATAAAGGCTTTTTTCTTTAATTTGCGTCGACCACTTGAGCATGGTGGGGCAGATAGGCAGCGCCTTGTCCTGCAAATCCTTGCGAACGATAACTACGGTTACGCCGGCGGGTCCGATGTTCTTTTGCGCGCCCGCATAAATTACGCCGAACTTGTTAACGTCGATTACCTCGCCCAAAATGTTTGAGGAAGCGTCCGCGACGATAGGCGCGTCGGCTTCGGGAACGTTATTCATAGTGGTGTGCGAGCCGAAAATAGTGTTATTTGTGGTGAGATGTATGTAATCTATCCCGTTGCGGAAAGAATTCTTGTCCGTTTTGGGGATATAAGTGAAGTTTTTGTCCTTTGACGAGGCGGCGGCGGCGATGTCGCCGAATTTCTGCGCTTCCTTGTAAGCCTTTTCGGCGAAGTTGCCGGTGACGATGTAATCGGCTTTTCCCGATTTAAGCAGGTTGAGCGGTACCGCTTCAAACTGTGTGCTCGCGCCGCCCTGCACAAAAATCACGTCGTAGTTATCCGAAATCCCCATAAGCTCGCGCAGTAACGATTCCGCTTCGGCGTTAATTTCCTCGTAGAGCTTGCTGCGGTGGCTCATCTCCATAACGGACATGTTGCTCCCGCCGTAGCTAAGAATGTCGGCTTGCACCTCGCGGAGAACCTCCTCGGGCAGCATGGACGGGCCTGCGGAAAAATTGAAAACCTCTCTCATAAAAAATGTACTCCTTTTGATAATAGTTTAACAAGTCTATTGTGAGCCTGCGTTTAAGAATAAAACGCGATAATATCAATATTATACACCAACGCGGAGACAAAAGCAATTCTTTACGCCGTTTTAATTTTCATAGTGAAGAAAAACCCGTCGGGGTTTTCTTCACTGTGGGGAGGGGGAACATGCTGCGACAAGCCGCCCTCTACGGGCGGCTGTCTTGCTTAATCCGATTCAGTCGGACTTAAAGAGGTTTAGTCTATCCGGGTGAGTACCGTAGCACGTTACTCGCGTGGTCATTCCGCTCGCTTGCGCTCGCTGCGGTACGGGTTATCATTGTTCTTCCGTACCCCATAAACAAAACAAAATCAATGTCATGTTGAGCGCAGTCGAAACATCTCTTCGCCGCTTACCAATCATTCTCTTGCCCTATTTTGTCATTGCGAACGAGGCGAAGCCGATGTGTGGCAATCCAGACCCTCTTCGCCGCTTTCAACGCTCCGATACAATTCACGAGCCCTAATCCGTCCTTAGCGAGGCGCGCCGCGCGCCGTGACAATCCGGTTTAACTCTATCCGCTTCCCCACCCCCTATCGCCGCCTTCACCGCCCCGATACAATTTTGCTTGCCCTCCTTGTCGGTGCCGCGCCCTCCCGCATCGCAGCTAACGCCGCGTAAATTCCGATATGCGCCGTCCGGGTTTTGTAATTAATTAGCGGTTTTTTTGAGAAAATTTTGCATGATTCGATTTTACCCCGTTTTTTCGGCGTTTTTTGCAGTTTTTATTTTCAGATATTTGTTTTCTACTATTGACTTATTTTTAATTATCAATTATAATATTAGATAGTAATTAATTTGGATGAGTGCATATGAATAAGGTTTTCAGCTTTGCTATCGGCGATTTGTTTTCGCGGGGTGACGGCACGCTTGAATTGTATCAATATCTGATGCTTTTCGGCGGCGCGTTTGTGCTTGTTGCGGGTTTGCTTTTGATTGTGTATTTTATTCTGTTTGCGCGGCACAAAAGATATTTGGCGGCTAACGACCGCGTGGAAACGGACACACTGAAGATACCTAACACCAAGCGCATGACATCCACGGACTATAACGAGATGTTACGCGAGCTTAACGCGATACACGAGGACGCCGCGCTCAGAGAATTTGTGCGCAACCCTATAGAAGCCGAGCTTGTAATCGCCGAGGACAGAATCAAATATATGCAGGGCTTAGGATACCGCAATTATAACGACGCGTCGATAAATGAAATGAATGAGCTTATAAAGCGTTTGCGCGCCGAAAACTTTGCCGAGGTCAAGGTTTCCTTGTTCAAAAAAGCCGACGGAACCGTTGAAGAAACGATACTGGAGGACGCCGAGACGGCGCGCCGTTCCGCGCTTATACGCGACGCAATCGACTATGAGAACGCCCGTAGGGACGTCGCTATCAGGCAGCTTCAGCTCGAGCTTGAAATATTGACCGCCGAGCGGGCAATGCAGGCGGCGCAGGAGTGTATCGACAGGTGCGCCCGCGAGCTTGGAGAAAACAGCATGGTTGCGGTTTTGACGCCTGCCGAACGTTACGATTTGTTGCGCGAGCAAGCGCACTATATACGCGACCTAAAGGAATCCTCCGATACCGTAGAGCGGTTGAGGGCGGAGAGCCGCAAGCTGGGCGAGCGCGAGACCTCGGCGGTATTTACGCTTAACGACACCGTGCATGATTCGGAGCGGCTCAAAGCGGAGTCCGAGGCGCGCCGTCTTGACGCGGAGCAACGCGCGGGCGAGGCCGACGGTCGCCGCATTGCTTTGGAACGGCGTCTTGCGGAGCTTGAAGAAAAAATGCGGTACAGCGCGGACGCGGGTTCCCGTGAATCCGATATCGAAAGCGTGCGTATTATATCCGCTTATGAGCGCGAACGGTTATTC
>JAITNT010000023.1 GCA_031290295.1 Clostridiales bacterium | reverse complement strand
AAGCCCGCCTGCGCCGAGGCGACCTTACCGACTATTATTCCGGTGCCGCTGCTTACGGTGCTCGTACTTTTTGACTGTATCTCGACTACGGACGGCAGGGCTTTTGCCGCCGCAAAATAAGCGTAATCCTCGGTATTATTGTACTCGATATTAATATCGTTTATATTGACCTGCGGAAAGTAGTACTCCCCCGCCTCGTGAGAAAGTAAGGAGTACAGCACCGCTCCCGTTATAACGTTCATAGCGAGCATTACCACGACCAACGCAAGGGCAAGCCTTACGCGCGGACGCGGACTCTGCTTCGGCTGATAATTCGGAGCGGGGGACTCGGTATAATAAGACATTTTAATATAAACAACCTTTGATTTTTTCGCTTTAGGGTATGCTCGCGTAAATTCAGTCAAATAAGTTTAACACATTTTTAAGCATTATGCAAGTCATCGACAGCCTCCGGAGCGGCAGATAGCGTCGTTGATACGGGCTGCGCGCGGTAAAATCGGCTCGGTCATGTACGTTAGTACACTCCCTTCGCCGATTTACCGCCTGCTGCCCGTCTGAACTCGCTCTTTGCCGCTCCACTAACAGACCACCATAACTTATTACGAAACTCTCGCGGTAAAACTCCCGCGTTAAGTTTTGCAACGCGTCTAATAATAGGTTTGCCAATTTTAACGATTATATAACAAGCCGGGGAAGCCGCAGACTTAATCGGCGGTTTCCGGGCTGCGAGCTTGGCAAAAAACCGCGATTTTTACAAAACCCAGTTAATCGGCGCTTGCCCGTTCCGCTCCAGAAACGCGTTAGCCTTAGAGAAATGGCGGCATCCGAAAAAGCCCGCGCACGACAACGGACTAGGGTGCGCGGATTCCAAAACGAGATGGCGGCCCGCGTCGATAAACGCTTTTTTCTTGCGGGCGTTGCCGCCCCATAAAATAAAGACGAGCGGCTTGTTTTGTGCGGACAGCTTGACTATGACGCTGTCGGTAAGCGTTTCCCAGCCCTTACCGCTGTGCGAATTAGCCGCTCCCGCGCGCACGGACAAGGCGGTATTAAGAAGCAGTACCCCCTGCCGCGCCCATTTGTCAAGGCAACCGGTGTCCGGTATAGGGCAACCCAAATCGTCGTGCAATTCCTTGTAAATATTCTTCAGCGAGGGCGGCGGCTCTGTACCGTCGAGCACGGAGAACGCAAGCCCGTGCGCCTGCCCGGGATTATGGTACGGATCCTGCCCGAGTATAACGACCTTGACCGCCTCTTACGGAGTTAGATTGAGAGCATTATAAATGTCGTTCATAGCGGGGTAAACGGTATGATTAAAGTACTCGGTCTTGAGAAACTCGCGAAGATCCCTATAGGATGCCGACTCAAAATCCTCTTTAAGTATTTCGTCCCATGAATTATTAAGAAGAACCATTAAAAACCCCCTTATTCTCCGAAAAATGAAACCCCGATTAAGTATCTCACGAAAATCGCCGTTGTCATAAGAGAATACTATGTCAGACATTTGCATAGATACCCATAAATGCATATGTCAATCATATCACACATAGTAAATTATTGCTAATATGTGCATATGAATTTATAAAAATATATATTTATGAGCATATGCGAATATTAACACCCGGACGCTAAGCCGCCCGAACGTGAATCGGCGCTGCGACGTTACCGCCTTTGCTTGCTTAATCCGCCCTCTCTTTGTCTTTACGCGCGCGGTTTTTCTTCCTTAGCGCCGCGTACCCGCAAGGCGCGACCGTAAATTTTTCGATAACGGCTTTACCCGTGAACGCGTCGACAAACTTTCCGTCCGTGTCGGCGGTATACCCGTCCTTTCCCGCGTTGACGATTATAATCAGCCTGCCGCATACGTCCGCGCGTTCATATATAATAACTCCGCATGGACGGTCGCAACGCAGCACGCGAAAAGCGCCCGTTTTCAGCTCGGGACATGCCGCGCGCATAGCGCCCAGTCTTTTATAAAACGCGAGCAGCGCCTTATCCTCGCGCCCCCACGGATAGCAGCGGCGGCAGAACGGATCCTCGAAGCCCTCCAACCCCGCCTCGTCGCCGTAAAACACGCTCGGAATCCCCGGGAGCGTGTACTGAATAACCGCCGCCATGCGGAGTCTTTGCAGAGCTTGCTCCTTAACTCCTGCCGGAATAACATATCCGGCGCGCTGTTCCTTGGTAAGTTCCGCGCCCTTGACCCCCGAAAGCACGGTAAGAATGCGTTCGGTGTCGTGGGTGGACAGCATGTTCATAAGCGTGTTAAGCGCGTTAGGGGGGTATCGGCTCACGATAGCCTTTGCCGTCGTCGCCAGTCCGAGCGGATCGCCGTTGAGCACATAATCGATAATCGCGTTCCTAAAAGGATAATTCATCACGGAATCCAGCTCCGAACCCCAAAAATAACGGCGGCGCGCGCCGTAGCTCATTTTATTGCTCGCATCCTCCCAAACCTCGCCGTAAACCGCCGCGTCCGCTCTTTCGGCTTTTGCCGCGGCGGCGAGGTTTTCGATAAATTTATCGGGAAGCTCGTCGGCGACGTCTAATCTGTAGCCCGCCGCGCCGCGCCGTATCCACGTCCTGATTACGCCGTCCGCGCCGTTTATAAACGCGTCATAAGACGGATCAAGCTCGTTAACGTTGGGAAGCGTGGGAAAATTCCACCAGCAGAGATATTCCGAGGGAAAACGCTTGAAGCTGTACCAGGCGGAGTACGGCGAGTCCTCGCTTTGATACGCGCCTACGCCGTCATAGCGTCCGTCTTTATTAAAATAGCGGCTTACCGCGCCCGTATGCGAAAAAACTCCGTCCAAAATCACGGAGATTCCGCGCGCCTCGGCACGCCCGCACAGCTCGGTAAAATCCCCGTTAGTCCCGAACATTTCGTCCGCGCACATATAATCGCCCGTATCGTATTTATGGTTGCTGTACGCCGCAAAAATAGGGTTAAGATAAATACAGCTGACAGAAAGCGATTTAAGATAATCGAGCTTTTCGGTTATTCCCCGGATTGTCCCGCCGAAAAAATCTATATTAAGCACCTCGCCCGCGGTAGGGTCGGGTAGGTACTCGGGGGATTCGTACCAATCGGCGTGCATATGCACACCCTCGCGCGGAGGATAATTTCCCGCCCTAAAAAAGCGGTCGGGAAAAATCTGATACATTACGCCGCCGTAAAGGTACTCGGGCGCGTCGTACCTCCGTTCGTACACGAGCAGTTGAAACTTATCTCTAGCCCCCGCTTGGGCGGCAAAATACTCGCCGTTAAGCCCGACGATTTCCCCGTCCGCTCGGAAATAATAAAAATAAAGCCCGGGCGTGCCTATAGTAAGCTCGGCGCAAAAAACGTCCCAGCCGTCCTCGAGCGCGGCGAAGCTCAAGCGATACGGAACCTCGTCCTCAAAATCCTTATTTATTACGAGATACACGTTAACCGCGGCGGCGCGGCGGCGGATTTTAATGCGAAACCGCGTTAGCCCGCCTAATGCGCATGTGCCGACTATTTCATATGCGATATTATTCATTTATCTTATTTTTTCTAGCTTCCAAATGTTTTTGGCGTATTCCCCGATGCTTCTGTCGGCGGCAAACCTGCCCGCCTCGGAAATGTTAGCTATCGCCATATTATTCCATCTGGTCTTGTTGCGGTAAGCGGCGTCCATTTCATTGTGCGCGCGCAAATAATCCTCAAAATCGGCAAGGCACAAATACGGGTCGGCAAGCCCTGACGCGGTGGTCAAATAGTTGGCAATGTCGGCAAACTCGCCGGCGCGGAACTCCGTTTTCAAAAAATCCACGGCGTGCTTGATTTTTTCGTTCCGCGAATAATAGTACGACGCGTAGTACCCGTCGGCGTATACCTTTTCTACCTGCGCGGCGTCAAGCCCGAAAATAAATATGTTATTCTTGCCCACGCTCTCATAAATCTCGACGTTAGCGCCGTCCATAGTGCCGAGCGTTACGGCGCCGTTAAGCATGAATTTCATGTTCGAGGTGCCGCTCGCCTCCTTGCCAGCGGTGGAAATTTGCTCGGAAACCTCAGCCGCGGGAATAAGCTTCTCGGCGATACTGACCTTATAGTTTTCCACAAAGTAGACCGACAGCTTTTTATTCACGGCGCCGTCCTTGCGAATTTCCTCGGCAAGACAGTTGATTAGATTGATTATCCTCTTTGCGTGATAATAGCTCGGAGCGGCTTTCGCGCCGAAAATAAAGGTTTGCGGCGTAATATCCGCGTTCCTGTCGTCTTTCAAATCAAGATAAAGCGAAATGATTTTGAGCGTATTCAGAAGCTGGCGTTTGTATTCGTGAAGCCGCTTGATATGCACGTCGAAGCGCGAGTACGGGTCAAGCTTGACTCCCGCCCCCGCAGCGTATTCCGCGAAGCTCTTTTTGTTCTCGAGCTTTATTTCCGCGAACCGCTCTAACACCGCCTTGTTGCCCGTATATTTTTTTAGCCCCTCCAGCTCGGCGGCGTTCTGTTTGTAGCCGTCGCCGATAAGCGTATCGATAAGCGAGGCAAGCCTGGGGTTAGCCTGACAAAGCCAGCGGCGGTGCGCGATGCCGTTGGTAACGTTAGTAAACTTATCGGGCGTCATCTCGTAGAAATCCTTAAATATCGACTTCCTGATTATTTCCGAGTGCAACGCGGAAACGCCGTTCACGCAGTGCGACCCGATAACGCTCAGGTTAGCCATACGCACAAGCCCGTTAGAAATAATCGACATTCTTTCACTGCGCGCGCCGTCGTGAAAGGCTGCGTCCGCCGCCGCCAAAAAGCGGCGGTTTATTTCCTTGATTATCGCATAAAGACGCGGTACGTGGGTGGATATCAAATCCTCCGACCACTTTTCGAGCGCCTCCGCCATAACGGTATGATTGGTGTAAGCAAGACTGCTGACCGTGATATGCCACGCTTGCTCCCACGTATAATCGTATTCGTCTACGAGTATACGCATAAGCTCGGGCACGGCAAGCGCGGGGTGCGTGTCGTTAATGTGAATAGCGACCTTTTCATGCAGGTTATCCAGGCTCGGATTATATTTCAAATGATCCTTTATTATATTCTGCACCGACGCGCTCACCAAAAAATACTGCTGCATTATGCGGAGCGACTTGCCGGCGTAATGCCCGTCGGACGGGTACAGCACCTTGGTGATAAGCTCCGCCTCCGTGTCGCGCCTCATAGCGTTCATGTAATCGCCGGATGCGAACGAGTGCATATTGAAATCCGCGCCGCTTTTCGCGTCCCATAACCGCAATACGCATACCGCCTCGGAATTCGCGCCGCTGATCATCATGTCGTAAGGTACGGCCTCGATTATTTCGGCGTCGGCGTAACGTATAACGAGCTTGCCCGTAGACCAATCCTCGACTACTCTGCCGCCGAACTTAATGCGGAAGGTTTTGTCGCTGCGCGGCACGAGCCAAAATTCGCCCATGTTAAGCCATTCGTCGGGCAGCTCGACCTGCTGATTATCGACGATACGCTGCTTAAAAAGCCCGAATTCGTACTTTATCGTAAAGCCCAAGGCGGGGTAAGACTCCGTAGCGAGCGCGTCCAAATAACACGCGGCGAGCCGCCCTAAGCCCCCGTTGCCAAGACCGGCGTCCGCTTCCAGCTCATAAATACCGTCAAGGTTAAATTCATGTTTTTTCAGAACCTCGCGGATAGTCTGCTCTATTCCGAGATTATAAAGGTTGTTTTTTAGCGAGCGTCCGAGCAAATATTCCATACAAATGTAATAAACTCTCTTTCCCGCGGTCGCGCGTACGCGCGCGTTGTAATCGTTCTTTTTGCGAAGCAGTATATCTCTGACGGTCATCGCTACCGCTTTATAAACCTGATCCTCCGTAGCCTCCGAAAAGTCCGTCGAGAAATATTTAGTCAGCTTGTCCAGTATCGCGTTACTTGCTTCCGTATTGTTAAATCGCATTTATTCTCCTTATGTTTAGACCGTGTATACGCTAACGGTTTAATGTTGCGTCGTATAATTTTATGTACTCCCGCGCCGATAGGTTCCACGAAAAATCCACCTCCATGATTTTGGCGCAAAGCTTATTCCAGCTTTCCTTGTTCTTATACAAATTAAGCGCGCGATGCACGGCGTGTAAAAAATCCTGCGCCGTATAAAGCGCGAACGTAAAGCCGTTGCCCGCGTCGCCCGCGTCCCCGCAGTCGTGTATCGAATCGTACAGCCCGCCCGTTTCACGCACTACCGGCACGGTTCCGTAGCGGCTCGCTATCATTTGCGCCAGCCCGCACGGCTCGGACTTAGACGGCATAAGGAATATGTCGCCCGCCGCATAAATCTTACGCGATAAATCCTTGTTATATGCGATTATAGCCGCGATCTTGTGCGGGTACTGCCTTTGCTGATGCGCGAAGTACGCCTCGTATTCCGCGTCGCCCTTGCCGAGAATAACGAGCTGCACGTCGGAGGCGAGAAGCTCGCCGCACAGTCCCTTAAGAATGTCGATACCCTTATGCGCGACAAGCCTGCTTACTACGGTAATCATGGGGATATCGGGGTTAACGGTAAGGTCGAGCATACGCTGAAGCTCGATCTTGTTTTCTACCTTGCCCGAAATATCGCCGGAGCCGTAATTAGCGAACAGCGCCTTATCGACCGACGGGTCATAGAAATTGACGTCGATGCCGTTGAGTATGCCGCTCAGCTTACGGCGGTTTTTAGCGAGCACGCCCGCCAAATCGTGCGCGTAATAGTCCGACAAAATCTCGGAGGCATATGTGGGGCTTACGGTAGAAACGGCGTCGCTGTAATCGATCGCGCCCTTCATAAGATTGACGTTGCCCGAATGCTCGAGCGAAAAATACTCCGCGCTCGAAATCCCGAGTAAATCCTCCATGCACTCCTTGGGGAACTTGCCTTGATACTCGATGTTGTGTATAGTAAATATTGTCTTGATATCGCAGTATCTATACTGATATTGATAAAAAAGCTTGTAATAAATCGGCACAAGCGCGGTTTGCCAGTCGTTGACGTGAAGAATATCGGGAAAATAGTCAATCAACGGCAGCACGTCGATTACCGCCTTAGAAAAGAAAGCGAACCTTTCGCCGTCGTCAAAATGCCCGTAAACGTTGGCACGCTTGAAATAATACTCGTTATCGAGAAAATAGTACCTTACGTTGCCAAAAGTATATTCGTAAACGCCGCAGTACTGGCTGCGCCACGAAAGATGCACCGTTATGCTGCCGAGGAAAACAAAGTCCTTTTTGTACTCCTCGGGAATTACCAAGGAATAATACGGCAGGATTACGCGCACCTCGTACCCGGCGTTAAGACCGTTAATCGCCTGCGGAAGCGAGCCGGCGACCTCTCCCAGCCCCCCCGTCCCCACAAAAGGCAAAACCTCTCCGGAAACGAAAAGCACCCGCCTTTTTACGGACTCCGCCGCCTTTACGGGCGCGGCTTTTTTTGCAGACGCCGAAGCCGCCGTACGCGGCGGCGTCTTATCGGCTTTTACCGCTTTTTGGGCGGCGGGTTTTTTGGCGGCGGTTTCCTTGCTTTCGGTCGTCTGTGTCGTTTTTTTAGTTGGCATAATACCCTCTCTTATATAATGCTTAACGCATAATTTTTTTGTTTAAGCCTTCTCTTTGTATTTACAGCACGGTGTTCTTAGGTATGTAGTACGGCAGGCCCTCGCAACCCGCGAGCGTCCGACCGTCCCTTATTACGACGTTCTTGTCCGTTATTACCGCGCTTATCTTAACGCCCTGAGAAATAACCGTGTCCTGCATAAGTATCGAATCCCTGATTACCGCCCCGCGCGCGACGTGTACCCCGCGGAAAAGCACCGAGTTGCTAACCTCGCCCTCTATCACGCAACCGTCCGCGATAAAGCTGTTGGCGGCGGATGCGCCCGCTATATAGCGCGTGGGCGCGGAGTCGCGCACCTTGGTATAAATAGGACTGCCCTTAGCAAAAAGCGAATCGCGGTTAGGCTTATCCAGCATTTGCAGCGTATGCTTGTAATAGTTGGCAAGGCTGTCGATGCTCGCGTAGTAGCCCTTGAACCTGTACGCGTAAATACGCAGTCTTTCCGTCTGCCGCGCCAGTATATCCCGCGAAAAGCTGCGGTATCCGTTAGCGGAGGCGGCCTCCAAAAGACTCAAAAGAAACACGCGCTTCATAACCGTCATATTGCCGTAAACGTTCCGCGCGCCGTCCTCGTTGTTCGTGTCCGTAAAGCGCGTTACCCTGCCGCTATCGATTGTCAGCACATCGTTGCCCTTATCGTACTTCTTGAGCAGCTTCTCGCGATAAACGAGCGTAATATCGGCGCGGTTCTCGTTGTGAAAGTTAACTACGTCCTCGTAATTGATGTTGCATACGTTGTCGCAGTCCGACATAACGACATATTCCTCGCTCGAACGGCGTATAAAGGACAATATACCCAACAACGCCTCCAGCCGGTTAGAAAAAAGTACGCCGCTGTCGCCGCCGCCGTACGGCGGTAAAATTATCAGTCCGCCGTTCTTACGCGCGAGGTTATAGAACCTGCCGCTGCCGACGTGATCCATAAGCGACTGATAGTTCTGCTTAGTTATTATGCCCACCTTATCGATTCCGCTGTTTACCATAGAGGACAGCACAAAATCAATTAATCTGTAACGCCCGCCGAACGGCACCGAGGCAAGCGAGCGGTGCGCCGTAAGCTCGGGTACGTTCCGTTCGTGCAAACATGAAAAAACAATCCCTAATGCTTTCATAAATTCTCATCCCTTCCTTATCATAACCTTTTTACAGCTCTACTACCGCGCCGGACGGTACTACGGAGCCGTCCTTGAGTATATAGTCCCTGCCTACGAGCGCAATGTTCTGCCTGTTGCTCTTTTCGTCCCCGATTTTAACGTTCCTGCCGATTTGTACGTTCTCGTCGATAACCCCGAAGTTAATTACCGTGCCCGCTCCTATTACGGCGTTTTTCATTATAACGCTGTCCCTTACCACGGCGCCCTCATGCACTATTACGCCCTCCGAAAGCACGGAATTAATGACCTTGCCGTAAATCTCGCAGCCCGAGGTTATTAAGGAATTATTAACCGTCGCGTCGCGCGCCACGTACTGCGGCGGCAGCATCTGGTCGCGGGTATAAATCTTCTCGTCGTGCCGCTCCATATCGAAAGCCGGCGAGGTGCCGAGCAAATCCATGTTAGCCTCCCAAAGCGAGGTTACCGTGCCCACGTCCTTCCAATACCCCGAGAACGGATACGCGTATACCGCGCGCTTCTCCCGCAGCATAGTGGGGATAATGTTTTTGCCGAAATCCTTACCGGAAGCCGCATCCTTCTCGTTTGCGATAAGCTGCTCGAAAAGCTCCCACGTCTTAAAAATATATATGCCCATCGAGGCGGTGTCGGACTTGGGTTTTTTCGGTTTCTCCTCAAAAGCCGTCACGCGCCCGTCCGCGTCCGCGCTTAATATCCCGAAGCGCGGCGCCTCCTCTAAGGACACCTGAATTACCGATATAGTTATGTCGGCGTTCTTAGAAATATGATAATCGAGCATCTTAGAATAGTCGATACGGTATATATGGTCGCCCGATAATATGAGCACGTTTTCCGGGTCGTACTTAGATATGAAATTCATATTCTGATATATGGCGTTAGCCGTACCCGAATACCAATCCGCGCCGTTTTTTGCCTGATACGGCGGCAGCATATGCACCCCCGAATTACTGCGGTCAAGATCCCACGGCTCGCCGCTGCCTATGTATTCGTTAAGTATAAGCGGCTGATATTGCGTAAGCACGCCGACGGTATGTATGCCGGAGTTAACGCAGTTAGAAAGCGTAAAATCGATGATACGGTACTTCGCGCCGAAGGTTACCGCGGGCTTGGCGATTTTAGAGGTCAGCGCGTAAAGACGGCTTCCCTGACCGCCCGCCAAAAGCATCGCTATACATTTAGTTTTAGCCATATAATTTCCCCCTTTTAGTGGTTTTACTTCTCAAATTGCCGCTTCACCGCAATTTTTCTTCCTCTTTTTTGCGGAGGTAAAGCGCGGAAAGCGGCGGCAGGTTAATTTTCACGATATGCCCGAAGTTCTTATCGCCGACCGATTTCAGCTCCGCGCCGACGCTTGCTCCAGTTCCGCCGTAAGCGGCGTCGTCCGAGTTAAACACCGTCTCGAAATCCCCCTCCCCTATCGTCAGATAGTAATCCGGGCGAAGCACGGGCGAGAAGTTAAACACGCAGAATATCTCTCCGCCAGACGCCGATTTCCGTGAAAAAACAAACACGTTGCTGTCGCGGTCGTTAGCCGAAATACAATTAAACCCATCCTGAACCGCGTCAAGCTCCCAAAACTCCCCGTTCTCGAGATAGAAGCCGTTCAACGCGGAAACGTAGCTTAGCAAGGATGCGTGCGCCGGAAATTCCAAAAGCTGCCAGTCGAGCTGTTTCCGGTAGTCCCACTCGATGAACTGCCCGAACTCTCCGCCCATAAAAAGCAACTTCTTGCCCGGGTGCGCGGTCATATAAGCGTAGTACGCCCTAAGACCCGCGAACTTGTCGTTGTAGCTGCCGAACATTTTACCTATCATCGAGCCCTTGCCGTGCACAACCTCGTCGTGCGAAAGCGGCAAAATGAAATTCTCGCTGAACGCGTACATAAATGAAAAGGTCATGTTGTTATGCGCGTTCCGCCTGAAAAGCGGATCCTTTTGCATATATTCCAGCGTGTCGTGCATCCAGCCCATGTTCCACTTAAAATTGAAGCCCAGCCCCCCGGCGTACGTGGGCTTAGTCACCGCGGGCCACGCCGTCGATTCCTCGGCGATCATCATGGCGTACGGATAGCTCTTAAAAACCGTTTCGTTAAGCTTTTTGATAAAAGCGATCGCCTCGAGATGCTCCTTTCCGCCGAACGAGTTAGGCGTCCATTCTCCGTCGCGCCGGTTATAATCGAGATAAAGCATGCTCGCCACGGCGTCTACGCGCAAGCCGTCTATATGAAAAATATCGAACCAGTACATCGCGCCGCTCACCAAGAAAGACTGCGTCTCCTCTCTGCCGTAATCGAACACGTACGTGCCCCACTCCTTATGCTCGCCCTTCTTAGGGTCGGGGTGCTCATAAAGCGGGTAGCCGTCAAAGCGCGCCAGCGCCGTAGTATCGCGCGGGAAGTGTCCCGGAACCCAGTCGATAATAACGCCGACGCCGCCTGCGTGCAGGGTGTTGACAAGGTACATAAGATCCTCGGGCGTGCCGTACCGCGAGGTAGGCGCAAAATACCCGGTAACCTGATAACCCCACGAGCCCATAAAAGGAAATTCCGCTACGCCTATAATCTCGATATGCGTATAGCCCGTTTTTTTGACGTAAGGCAAAATTTCGTCGGCAAACGCGCGGTAGTTGAAATAATTCCCGTCGGAGTATTTTCTCCACGCCGCGGGGAAAACCTCGTAAATATTTACGGGCTGTTTGAGAATATCGGTGCTCTTACGAAAATCTATGTAGGATTTATCCGCCCACTTATATTCGGGAAGCCCGTAAGCCTTAGACGCCGAGCCACCCTCCGTCTCCGAGTGAAAAGCGAACGGATCGGACTTCAGCAGTCTTTCGTTATAATCGGTAGTAATACAGAATTTATAATTGTCGAACCGCTTAACCCCGGGAACAAAGCATTCCCAAATCCCCTTGGAGGTTAACCTTTGACAAACGTTTGAATCCGCGTTCCATTCGTTGAAATCCCCGACGACGGAAACCTCTCTCGCCCTCGGCGCGTAGACGCGGAAATACGCCCCGCTCTTAGACCCTTTTTTCCCAAAATGGCAGCCGAGATATTTATAACTCTGATAATTTGTCCCCTGGTGAAAAAGATAGGTACTCAGCTCGTCCATTAGCCCTCCGCATTGAAGCATCCGATTTCAAAACCCGCGCCGCGAACCAAAATAACGCAACCCGGATTCCGATACATACATTATACCACACATTTCACTAATATTCAAGGCCCGTGCAAAAGATTACCCGAAAAATTTTACTTGTTGCTGCCGATAAAAACGCGACGCAAGCCGCCCTGAATGCGAACGCGCGCGCATAAACCGACCAAACGCGGGCGCGCTGCGATAAGCCGCCCTCTTGAAGCGCACACCGAAAGAGAGCCGGGGAATAAAAAACCTGTTACGCTAAAGGAGAGTGTATTTTCACTATGGAAGAAATGCCGCCGGAGCAAGAATCAGAACATTTACGGGCGGAGAATGAATACCTAAAAAACCGTATAGCCTTTGTTGAAAAAAAGCAGATATTACGAAACGCGAAAAAGCGGGAATACTTTTTTAACTAAGTTAAAAATACAATCTAGATACGCTTCTATGTATTGCGAAAACATCAAGCGATACATACTGTCGGCTGACAAAGGAACAACCGGGCAAGCACGCGGCCTTAGAGTTCCCTTGTTTCCTCCGCGCTCGCTTTCAGCGTCTTATTCAGCCCTTTAACCTTGTTGTCTATTTCCTCCAAACTGCACCCGCTTTCCGTCGCCAAAAAAATCACCCCCCTTTTGATATCAAAATAGCGCATCCCCGAAATGCGCCTCATGATTTTACTCTTTTAGTATCTCAAGTATAGCCCTCGTTTCAGTAAAAAGTTTCTTCCCTTTTTCTGAAGAACACGCAGCCGCAAGACACGTTACATTTGTTGCGAAAAATACTCTTTCGCTAAAATCGACGACAAACGGCAAATTCCCGAAATACCCATCTAAATCCTCTTTGTTCATACCGTCTAATTTGACAAGAGAATGTCCGCACTTAAAGCCCTGCAGCTTTAATTCCGCGAGTATCATATCCCGTTCGCTATTGCCTTGATACTTAGCAATCAATTGTCCCTGCTTTTTTTTCATAAAAAAATCCTCCTTAAATTTTATTTAATCTACAAAGAGGACAAAAAAAGAAGCCTATCGTTACGACAGACTCTCGGGGATTATCCATCGTTCAAGCATTACCACCTTGCTATCGCAGGTTGGTGTGCGGTCAAAGGGCTTGTCCCTCGCGCACTCTTTATAGATTATAATAAGTATAGTACCTTATCTATTAGGTGTCAAACAATTTTACCGACATTCATTTATTTTTCCTATTTTTCCTCAAATCTTTTTGCCGCCCTGTCGTCGAGCCCTTTCAGTTTGCGAACCGCTTTTGTAATGAATCGCTTCGTTTTATGCGCGACGTACCGTAGTCTAGTTTGCCCGGCGCGGCTTTAGCGGCTGCGACGTTCTTCTCGACAAGCGGCAAAAGGTACGCCGCGGTGTGAGGTATGCTCTCCTCCGGCGCGTTCAGCTCGGTAAGCCCGGCCGCCGCGGCCTCGAGATACTTTTCTTTCAGCTCTTTTTTGTGTTCTTTCTTCCCGGCAAGCTCCGCCGCGCGCTTGCGACGCTCCTTTTGTTCGCGCCGCTGCCGGTACTGCTCGCGGTAAAGCTCCCGCCTTATCTCCTTAACGTTGTACTGATACTTGGAGATGTCTGTGTTGTTTTGTTGGTAGCGATAGAGAAAACCCGAGGCATAGCCTTTTGAGTAACGGGATAGATATGCCAAAAGATTACTCTTGACCGTTTGCCGCTCCGTTTCGGATAATCGGCTTTGTAAATGTACCCAACGGTTTGTCAGCCTGTTTACATACTCCTGCTTGACGGGAATAGCCTTGAAAAATTGCAAGACGTCTTCAAAATCTTTGTCTGACTTAACCCCCGATAAATCGTTAAAACGCATTATAGCTTTAATAGGCATACTTGCCTCTAGTCTTTCCTGCGAGCTTATAGTTTGAATTTTATGCGGATAATTCGATTTGGCGGGGTCAAGACTTGTCATAGGGATAAGCCAGTTTTGACCGTTCAAATCCTTAACGCAAACCGCGGGGCGCGTTGCTCCTTTGTGCAACAACAATTGAGGCTCGACGTCCTTAAACTTCTCTATATAGCTTGCTTTCAGCGTGTATAAGTAAAACTCTTTCAAAAGAAAATGCCCCCGTCGTCGAAGACAGGGGCCAGGCGCCGCCGAAGCGGGCAACTTAGACGCACGATTGCTCGCGCCACTTGTGGTTTGTGACCACAATTATAGTATACGCCATTCTCTGTCTTTTGTCAATAGTTTTTTCAAAAATATTTTTTGGTGCCTTTACGTCTTTACGTCTTTAGGGCGCATATCGTTTTTGAAACTCAAAAATTGAGGCTCGACGTCCTTAAACTTCTCTATATAGCTTGCTTTCAGCGTGTATAAGTAAAACTCTTTCAAAAGAAAATGCCCCCGTCGTCGAAGACAGGGGCGAAACCTCACCGAAGTGAGTAACTTTGACGCGCGATTGCTCGCGCCACTTGTG
>JAITNT010000303.1 GCA_031290295.1 Clostridiales bacterium | reverse complement strand
TTGTTTATTAGCAAGCGGCGAAGAGATGTTTCGACTACGCGATAGCATTGACATTGATAGAGTGAAATGTATATGGCGCGGGTGGACAAGTTGCGGTTGTCATTGCGAGCGAAGCGTGGAAATCTAGAAACCGCCTGCTGTATACGGCAATGCAAAATAAGGAAAGCGGACAAGTTAGAACCGGATTGTCACGACGCGCCGGCGCGCCTCACAATGACAATGGCGGCTTTTACCCGTACTAAACGAGTACGCAGTAATAACCCGGGATAGACTATGCCGTTGAAGTCCGCCCGAATGCGATAAAGCGAGACGAAGCCGCCCGCAAAGGCGGCGGAGCGAGCGCGCATTCGCGTCCGGGCGGAATAAGCTTCGCGGTTCTTAACAAGAGGAGATAATATTATTATGCAAAAGGAAAAAGCGGCAAAAGCAAATAAGACTAAGGAAGTCAAGCAGGTTATGCTTGACGACGTTCGCAAGCGCCCGGAGATTGTCGCTTTGATAACGGCGGCTAACGATTATTTGAAGGTCAGAGGGTATACCGAGCACGGGCTTAGGCACGTCGGGTTCGTTTCCAAAACGACCGCTAATATTTTGCGCGAGCTTAAATACGACGAGCGCACTATCGAGCTTGGGGCGATAACGGGTTGGATACACGATATCGGCAACGCCGTCAACCGTTTGAATCACGGCATAACGGGCGCGGCTATGGCGTATGAAATATTGAGCCGTATGCATATGCCCGCAACGGAGATTTGCATTATTATCAGCGCTATCGGAAATCACGAGGAGCAGAACGGTTTGCCCGTAAATCCCGTTTCCGCCGCGCTCATTCTGGCGGATAAGGCGGACGCGCACCGCACCCGCGTAAGGCGCGAATCCTACGACAAGAACGATATTCACTACCGCGTTAACTACGCGATAAAGAAGAACTATCTTTCTATCGACTCCGAGAAGCGCATAATCAAGCTCGTGATTTTTATGGACGAAAGCTCCTCCGTTATGGACTATCTGCAAATTTTTCTTTCCCGCATGGTGTTGTCCGAACAGGCGGCGGATTTTCTAGACTGCAAGTACGAGCTTGTAATTAATAATACGGTAATCAATAATCACAGGACAATCATTCCGACGGTGCTGAAGCAGTCTGAAACCGAAGTGACGGTAAGCGAGTAAGCCGACTAAGCGTGAATAAGCCGCCCAGACGCGAATGCGCGCTCACTCTCCGCTTTCTGCGGGCGACCGAGGGCGGTCGCCCCTACAAAGACAACCGCTTTCACCGCCCCATATGCAATCAAAACCGGTCCTTTCTAGCGCCGCTTGCTAAGGCATTTTACTTTTATATCCTCTGTAAACGTCGCAACCGTTATGACGGCAAGAACGCACATACCGATAACGAGGCTTATTCCGCCGACAACAACGATAATGTTCAAACCGGCTATTTATTCCGCCGTTCCTATATACACAAAACCTTTCGGGGATGGGTATTCTTTTTTAATGCTAAAATTAAACGGCATTTTCTCGTGTTCGCTTGCGATATGCAGATGTGCCAACGCAATTCCGATATCCAAATCGGTCATCTGATAAAGCTTACCAACCAAGCCGCCCAAACTCTTTTTGTAATAACAATGCACGGCATTATTATATTTAATAAAATACCAAGGCTGTCCGTTCATACCCGACGGGGCAAGCCTTACCGCGTCAAAGCGCGGGTCGGTTGCATTCACAATTTCAGCGGCGGGCTTTCGCTTAAATTCGCTCGAATCCCGGCTTGCGCCTTCGGCGGGCTTTCCAAACGCAATGCCGATAATAAAGTCCGCGTCGTCGGTTTTAGGTTTGACGCCGCCAAGCCACCTTGTTGCAAGCCCGATAGAATACATAAACAATTCTGCGTGTTGCCCCAAATATCCGGCGGTTGCTCTGCGGAGCGGCTGCTCCTTTCCGTATATCAACAAAAAGTGCGGCGCTTTGGGCAACATCATACCTTTAACTTCGGTTGCCCCGACAATTTTATAGTTCAATTTGGTTTCGGGCAAAAGCGGTTTGACCGTAGAAATAAAATCGCCGATCTTTTTCAATGTGTCCTTGTCCAACTCGCCTTGCTCAAATTTGCGAGTAGACTTCCTTGTGAAAATTTTGTTATAAAGTCCGTCCATTATTTTTTCTCCTTTAATATTTTTATAATTTTATTATATTCATTTATAGCGGTAAATCTTTTTTCTTAAACCGTATAATTCCTACCGTAAAGGTTATGACTGCGACTGCGACGAGGATAGCGAGCTTCCAAATATAGGCGGTCGTTCCGTCAACGATAGACTGCGTATCGAATAATGAAAACATCGTAGTATAATTAAACATTTTCAACGCCTCCGCACCCATAGGCATTGCGGGGTCGCCGAACATTCCTAACATTTTTGCCAGGAAAAACCAAACCGCCACGCCGCCGCCGATTCCTAAGGAATACTTTGAAAGGCTGAAAAGGCAGGAACACATATAGCAAATTCCGGCAAGGGCAGCCATTTCTATAAAGCATCCCAAATTCATTAAAAGCGTGTTGCCGACCGCGACGGAGCCGAATACCGCCGCTTGCGAAACAATTGCGGCGATTGATAGCAAGGTAAACGTAACGAACAGCGAGCCTAACAGATATAGCATTTGCGTGACGGCGACGGTCGAGCGTTTTGTGGGAGTTGACAACACATACGCCATCGAACCGCGGTCTACTTGACTTGCCACAAGCCCGTTCGCAGTAATGACAATGTAAATTATCGGCACCATCGGTCCCATCATACCGTAGAACATATTTCCTAACAGCGCATTAATATCAAAATTATCGCCCCGTTGCGCCTTTAACATACCGACTATTGCCGAGGACGACATCATTGAGGTAATCAGCGCCGCAAATAAACAAATAACCGCCGTAGAAATCGCCCACAGCACCCAGTTCGCTTTAATTGATTGTTTTAACAGCGGCTTTGAAATTAAGCCCGTTCCTTTCTTTTTTATCGTTGCCGTTGCTTCCATTATTTTTGTTCTCCTTTGATATAAAATTTGTTGAAATACTGCTCAAGGTCGTAGCGTTTTTCGGATATGAATTTGACGTCTAAGCTTTTTAGGGCTTTGAAGAGGGCGTTTACATTTTTGTCGTCAATTTCCACGGTGGCTTGGTTGTGACCGTCTTGCCTGCGGACCGTATCGAAACCGCCGCCGCAAAATTCTTTGTAATCCGCCGCATTATTAAACTCTATTTTGTAGGTCTTTATGTTGTGATAGCGGATTTTTTCCATATCCGCAATATCGAGCAATTTGCCGTCCTTGATAAGGGCGACCCTGTCGCAGGTATCTTCTATTTCTTCAAACAGGTGGCTTGACATAAAAATCGTTCTGCCTTTGCGTTTTTCTTCGGTTATCAATTCCATAAATGCCGAACGCATAAGGGGGTCAAGCCCCGTCGTAGGTTCGTCCAGTATCAAAATTTCTTTATCGCCCATAAGCGCGGCGACCATGGCGGTTTTTTGTTTCATGCCTTTGCTCATGCGCTTTAAGCTTGCGGACGGGTCAAGCTGCAATTTCTTAATCAAATAATTTGCGTACGTCATATCGGTGAGCCCCAGAAACTCGGCTTGAATTTTCAAAAACGCCGTTCCGGTTTTGACGTCGGGAAAAGCAATTTCCCCCGGGATATAGCCGACCGACCGTTTTATTTCGGGGCTGTCCGTCCAGGCGTTCATACCCAAAACCTCCGCCGCGCCGCCGTCGGGCTTTAAGAACCCCATAATTTCGCGGATAGTCGTCGTTTTACCGCTTCCGTTTGTTCCGACGAAGCCGAAGGTTTCGCCTTTTCTAACGGATAGGGTTATATCAAAAATGCCGCGCCCGCCCCCGTAATCCTTTGTCAGATTGCTTAATTTTATTATTTCGTCCATTACTCAACCCCCTTAAATTCTTTGCTCGCCTTATAAAAGCTCATAAAATAATCCTCCAGCGTAAACTTAATTTCTTTGAAGTAATTTGCTTTAACCGAGCTT
>JAITNT010000096.1 GCA_031290295.1 Clostridiales bacterium | reverse complement strand
ATAACTGCTATCTTTTTAACCTTACTCACGTCAAAAAGGTGAGCGGGGCAACCGTAACGGTAGATAAGTACGACCTGATTATCAGCAGGCCGCGCAAGAAGGCTTTTATGGAAGCGCTTGCCGGCTATGTGGGAGGTGTGACGAAATAATGTCTCTCGCGGTAGATTCCGTAATTGCGGTAGATTCCGTAATTCACGATATTCCCAGATTATATACCGCTATCGCGGAGTGGGCGGCTTGCATGGTGTACGTGCTCGTCCTCAAACGACGGTTCGGCAAGGTAAAGAGCGCGGTGTTTGCCGTGTTGTTTTCGGGGGGCTTTTGCTTGTTGCAGATAGCGGCGGGAGAATTGCCGCTGTACTTGTGGATTCCCGGAATGATTGCGGCGATGGTCACAATGCACTTTTGCATTTTCGCGCTGTGCAAGGTTAATACGGTCAACGCATTGTTTTGGACTACGAAGGCGTTTGTGCTTGCGGAATTCGCGGCGGCGGTCGAATGGCAGCTGTATTATTTTTACAGCCAAAGAATCGAGGACGGCGGCAGTATATGGGTGCAGGCGGTTTTTTTGATTTTAATATACGCGGTGATATTTTTTGTAGCGGTCATTTTTGAAAGGCGGTATTCAAAAGGCAACAGGAAGTTGAATATAACGGGCAAGCATCTTCTTTCCTCGGCGGTCATTGCGATTACGGTTTTTTTTGTCGGCAATTTGAGCTTCATTACCAGGAGCACGCCATTTTCGGGGCAGTACGAGACCGAGATTTATTATATACGCACCCTGGTCGATTTTATAGGTCTGCTGTTGCTTTTGGCGCAGCAGGAGCAGCAGCTTTGGCTTCACGCCAAGCTCGAGGTCGGCGTTATGCAAAATATTTTATCGCGGCAATACGAGCAATATGTTTTGTACAAGGATAATACGGAGCTGCTTAACCGCAGGTATCACGATTTGAAGAATCAAATCGCGGCTATCAAGGCCGAAAAAAATCCGGCGAAAAAAGCGGGCTACCTCGACGAAATGGAAACGGGCATTAAAATGTACGAGGCGCAGAATAAAACGGGCAATTCGGTGCTGGACACTATTTTGACGAGCAAGAGCATGTTTTGCGTGCAGAACGATATTAACATGACGTGCGTCGCGGACGGGACGCTGCTTCACTTTATCGACATTATGGACATATGCTCGATTTTCGGCAACGCCGTCGATAACGCTATCGAAAGCGTTATGCATTTGTCCGACCCCGAAAAGAGGCTGATCAAAATTGCGGTTTTTGCGCAGAACAACCTTATGATGGTACGCTTTGAAAACTACATGGAAAACAATCCGAGGTTCGAGGACGGCTTGCCGGTCACCACCAAGAACAAAAAGGAAAATCACGGTTACGGAATAAAGAGTATCAAGCTCGCCGCCGAAAAATACGGCGGCAGCATCAAAATCGACGCCGCTGATAATTGGTTCAGCCTGTGCCTGTTGATACCGATGACGGACGAATGACAGCGAATGCCGATGCGGAACGGAGATGGCAAGAAGGTTGCATACGGGGCGTTGAAAGCGGCTACGGAGGTTTCGACTGCGCGATAGCGCTAGACTTTTTTCAATGCTCCGCGTTTTTTTTAACGGGTCTTGTTTGCACCTCTTATTCGCAACAAAACGCGTATGCAACCCGCCCGCGTTTAATTTCGCAATAACTCTATTGACAATTCGGCAAAAACTCGGTATACTTAAAAATCAACGGACTTGCCGCCTATGATAGTTTAGTCGGCAGGTTCGGTATACAAAATACGGCGAACGGCGGGAGCGGGTATGTCAATTTATAAAAAAATAGATAATTCTATGAATTTTGTCGCGCGGGAGCAGGACGTTATCAGGTTTTGGCGCGAGAACGGAATTTTTGAAAAGAGCATCAAAAATACCGAGGGAGGGCGCGAGTTCTGTTTTTACGACGGACCGCCTACCGCTAACGGCATGCCGCATATCGGGCACGTGCTTACGCGCGCCATGAAGGATCTGATACCGCGCTATAAGACTATGAAGGGGTATCACGTTCTGCGCAAGGCCGGGTGGGATACGCACGGGCTGCCCGTCGAGCTTGAGGTAGAGAAGCAGCTCAAGCTAGACGGCAAGCAGGATATCGAACGGTACGGGGTCGAGCCGTTTATCGCCGAATGCAAAAAGAGCGTTTGGAAGTATTCCAACGAGTGGCGCGAAATGACCGAACGCGTGGGCTTTTGGGTGGACATGGACGACCCGTACGTCACCTACAGCGATAACTACATCGAGTCGGTCTGGTGGTCGCTGAAGCAAATGTTCGATAAGGGTCTTATCTACAAGGGTCACAAAATCGTGCCGTACTGTCCGCGCTGCGGGACGGCGCTTTCCTCCCACGAGGTCGCGCAAGGGTACAAGGACGTCAAGGAAAAGTCCGCCGTCGCTAAGTTCGGGGTGGTCGGAGAGCAGGACACATATATTCTGGCGTGGACGACTACGCCGTGGACGCTGCCGTCAAACGTCGCGCTTTGCGTTAATCCCAAAATTCAATATTCATATATCGAAGCGGACGGGATAACGTATATCCTCGCGGACGCGCTCGTCGCTAAGCATTTCACGGATTACAGGCTTATCAAAACCGTGCCCGGCGCGCAGCTGGAGGGTATAAGGTATAAGCCGCTGTACGAATATGCCGTCGGCAGCTTCCGCCAAGACGCATTTTATGTGACCTGCGATTCTTTCGTCACCACCTCGGACGGAACGGGAGTCGTGCATATCGCGCCCGCTTTCGGCGAGGACGATTCTAAGGTCGGCAAAAAATACGGGCTGCCCTTCGTTCAGCTCGTAAACGAGCGCGGACGGTTCGTTGCGGGGACGGGCGCCTTGGAGGGCTTGTTTGCAAAGGACGCCGACAAGGTCATACTCGCCGACCTCAAGGAAAGAGGTCTGCTTTATGCCGCGCTTATGTACGAGCACAGCTATCCGCATTGCTGGCGGTGCGACACGCCGCTGCTGTACTACGCGAGAAGCAGCTGGTTTATCCGCATGACCGAGGTCAAAAAAAAGCTCTTGAAGAACAATAAGACCGTCAACTGGCTGCCAAAAAGCATAGGCGAGGGACGGTTCGGCGATTTTTTGGCTAACGTTATCGACTGGGGCTTTTCGCGCGAGCGGTACTGGGGCACGCCGTTGCCGGCGTGGATTTGCGCCGACTGCGGGCACGTGCATTTTATCGGCTCTAAGGACGAGCTAAGGACGCGCGGCGGGCTTACGGAGGATATCGAGCTGCACAAGCCCTATGTCGACGGCGTGGTAATCAAATGCGACAAGTGCGGAGGCGATGCTTTTCGCACGCCCGAGGTTATCGACTGCTGGTACGATTCCGGCTCTATGCCCTTCGCGCAGTGGCACTATCCCTTCGAGAACAAGGAGCTTTTTGAAAAGACCTTTCCCGCCGATTTTATTTCGGAGGCGGTCGACCAGACGCGCGGCTGGTTCTACACGCTTATGGCTATATCTACGATACTGTTTGACCGCTCGCCGTTTAGGAACTGTCTTGTCTTAGGGCACGTCGGCGACAAGGACGGCGTTAAAATGAGCAAGCATAAGGGCAACGGCGTCGACCCAAAGACCGTGCTGTCTAAGCAGGGCGCGGACGCCGTAAGGTGGTACTTTTATTCGGGAAGCGCGCCGTGGCTGCCGTCGAGGTTTTACGACGAGGCGATCGGCGACGTCCAAAGGCAGTTTATGGGTACGCTTTGGAATACGCTGTCGTTCTTCCTGCTTTACGCCGATATCGATAATTATAATCCCGCGGACTATACGTTGTCTAAGTGCAGGCTTACCGTTATGGACAGGTGGGCGCTGTCCGAGCTTAACAGCCTTGTGCGGACGGTAGACGGCGAGCTTGCCGCTTACCGTATTACCGAAAGCGCGCGCGCCATTCAGGACTTTACGGACGCATTAAGCAATTGGTACGTGAGACGCTGCCGCGAGCGCTTTTGGGGTTCGGGCATGGACGGGGACAAGGCGGCGGCGTATACCACGCTGTACCGCGTTTTGATAACGCTCGCCAAGCTCTGCGCGCCGTATGTGCCCTTTCTTGCGGAATCGGTTTACCGGGCGCTGAACGCTCCCGCCCAAAAGGGCGGACGGGAATCCGTGCATCTTTGCAAATTTCCGCGCGCCGCGGCGAAATATATCGACAAGGAGCTTGAGAGCGGTATGCGTATTGTCCGCACCGCGTCCGAGCTGGGTCACGCTATCCGCAATTCCGTCGGAATAAAGAACCGTCAGCCCTTGTCGCGCATGTATCTTGCGTTAGGCGGCGGCGTACTCTCGGACGAGATGGCGTGTATCGCGGCTTCCGAGCTTAACGTCAAGAGCGTAGAGGTGGTTAAGGACGCCGAGGGCTTTGTAAGCTATGAGCTGAAGCCGCAGTTAAAAACGCTCGGACCTAAGTACGGCGCAAAGCTCGGCGCGGTTAAGAATCTGCTCGCCGCCTCCGCAAACGAAATCATTCGGGCGGTGCGGAACGGCGGCGTCTACCGTACCGTCGCGGAGGACGCGGAAATCGAGCTTACCGAAGCGGATTTACTGGTGAGCGTCAAGAGCCTGGAGGGCTTCGACTCGGCTTCCGATAAGGGCGTCACCGTTATTCTCGATACCGCGCTCGGCGAGGAATTACTGCTCGAGGGTTATGCCCGCGAGCTTATAAGCAAAATACAGGCTATGCGCAAGGACGCGGGCTTCGTCGTGACCGACCATATCGCCGTAAGCTACGTTACCGACTCCGATAAGCTGCTTGCCGCGCTTAAGGCGCAGTCGGGCGTGATCGCATCCGCGGTGCTTGCGGACAAGCTCATAAACGGAGCGGCGGAGGACGGCGGTTTTACCGCGGAAAAGGATATTTCCGGCGAAAGCATAACCCTAGGCGTGAAGCGCGTATGAGAACGGCGGTCGATTGGAAGGACTACGGCGTTATAGCTACCGGCGGCGGCGAAAAGCTGGAGCGGTGGGGCGGCGTAGTATTACTGCGTCCCGACCCGCAGATTATTTGGCCGGCGCGCACGCCTCTCAGAGATTATCGGAATATTTCCGCGGTTTATACGAGAGAGGGCGGCGGCGGCGGGTGGGAGTCCGAGCCTTCCGTTCCCGCGGAATGGCAGGTAAGCTATAAGGACATGAAGCTGCTTGTCAGGCTTATGGGCTTCAAGCATACCGGCGTGTTCCCCGAGCAAGCGGTTAATTGGGATATTATGAGCGGGCTCGTAAAAGGGGCGGGACGCGGTATAAACGCGCTTAATCTTTTTGCGTATACGGGCGCGGCGTCCGTAAGCCTTGCCGCGGCGGGCGCGACCGTCACTCACGTGGACGCGGCGAAGAATATGGTAGAGCGCGCCGGAGAGAACGCCCGCTTAAACGGAATCGATAATATCCGCTATATCATAGACGACTGCGCCAAATTCGTCGCGCGCGAAATCAAGCGGGGGCGGCGTTACGACGCTATACTCATGGATCCCCCAAGCTACGGCAGAGGGCCGTCGGGCGAGCTTTGGAAGCTAGAGGATAATCTGTTTTCGTTCGTTTCGGAATGCGTCAAGCTGCTGTCCGACGATCCGCTTTTTTTCCTGGTCAACAGCTATACGACGGGCTTGCAGCCGACCGTACTGAAGAACATTTTACAGCTTAACGTCGGCGGACGCGGCGAATTCGACGCGTACGGGTTAGGCTTGCCGACGGACGAGGGTATCGTGCTGCCCTGCGGCGCGAGCGGAATTTTTGTTTCCGGTAATAAGCGCGCGAATAAGGAGAAAAAACAGTGACCGCAGACGAATTACAAATACTTCACGAGGACAATCATATCATTGTCGTAGTCAAACCGCAAAACGTCGCTTCGCAGCCCGATTCGAGCGGCGACGCCGATATGCTTACGCTCATAAAAGAGTACGTACGCGTAAAATGCGGTAAGCCCGGGAACGTTTTTATCGGGCTTGTACACAGGCTTGACAGGCCTACGGGCGGCATTATGGTTTTTGCCCGCACCTCAAAGGCGGCGGAAAGGCTGTCCGCGCAGATAAGAGAGGGCAGCTTCGATAAGCGTTATTACGCGGTCGTAATGGGCAGACCCCGTGAAAAAACCGAGCGGCTCGCGCACTATCTGCTCAAGGACGAGGAAACGAACACAACTAACGTCGTTCCCGCCTCGACCGCGGGCTGCAAGTACGCCGAGCTTCAATATACCCTTATCGAGAACGAGGGTATAGTATCCTTGGTGGACGTAAGGCTCGACACCGGCAGAAGTCACCAAATCCGCGTGCAAATGAAAACTATAGGCAACCCCGTATTCGGCGACGCCCGCTACGGCG
>JAITNT010000230.1 GCA_031290295.1 Clostridiales bacterium | reverse complement strand
GTAAAATATTTTAATTTTTTTTCAGCATCTTTTTTAGATACCGTCCCGTGAAGCTTTCGGGCACAAGCGCAACCTCCTCGGGAGTACCGCTCGCGATACAATAGCCGCCCGCCTCGCCGCCCTCCGGACCCATGTCGATTATGTAATCGCAAACCTTAATTACGTCAAGATTATGCTCTATAACGATTACGGTATTTCCGCCGTCCGTGAGCCTTTGCAGGATAGATATCAGCTTATCGATGTCGGCGATATGCAGTCCCGTAGTCGGCTCGTCCAGAATGTATACCGTGCGCCCCGTACCGCGCTTAGACAACTCGGTTGCAAGCTTCACGCGCTGCGCCTCGCCGCCCGAAAGCGTAGTCGCCGCCTGCCCGAGCTTTATATAACCGAGTCCCACCTCGAACAGCGTCTGAATTTTGTTCCTTATCGACGTGTAGTTCCCGAAGAACGTTACGGCTTCCTCTACGGTCATTTCAAGAACCTCGCTGATATTCTTGCCCTTATACTTAACCTGCAGGGTCTCGCGGTTATAACGCTTACCCTTACACGCCTCGCACTGCACGTACACGTCGGGCAAAAAGTTCATCTCTATCCGCTTAATGCCGTCGCCGCCGCACGCCTCGCAGCGCCCGCCCTTGACGTTGAAGCTGAACCTGCCCGACCCGTAGCCGCGCTCTTTAGCGTCCGCGGTGCTCGCAAACAGCTCGCGTATATGCGTGAACGCGCCCGTGTACGTCGCCGGATTAGAACGCGGCGTACGCCCTATAGGGCTTTGGTCGATATCGATAATTTTATCTAACTGCTCCGCGCCCTCTATGCCCCTGACCTTCGACCCGCGTACGCGCGCCCTGTTAAGCAAGGCGGCGAGGTGCGGCCTTAACGTCATGTTTATCAGCGAGCTTTTGCCGCTCCCCGATACTCCCGTAACCGCCGTCATAAGCCCCAGCGGAATTTCTACGTCTATATTTTTGAGGTTGTTTTCACGCGCCCCGAGGATTTTTAGGAAATGTCCCGTCAGCGGCCGGCGCTTCTCGGGAACGGCTATAAACCTCTTTCCGCTCAAATACTGCCCCGTAACCGAACGCGGAGTATTGATAACGTCCTCGACCGTACCCTGCGCCACAACCTCGCCGCCGTGCGCGCCCGCGCCCGGACCGATATCGACGAGGTGGTCGCACTCGCGCATCGTTTCCTCGTCATGCTCTACGACGATAAGGGTATTGCCCAAATCGCGCAGGCTCTTCAAGGAATTAAGCAGACGGGCGTTATCGCGCTGATGCAGACCTATGCTCGGCTCGTCCAAAATATACAGCACGCCCGTAAGCCCGCTGCCTATCTGCGTGGCAAGCCGTATGCGCTGGGCTTCACCGCCCGACAGGCTGCCCGCGCTTCTGGCTAAGGTAAGGTAATTAAGCCCCACGTTAATCAGGAAGTTAAGGCGCGACCAAATCTCCTGCAAAATCTGACGCGCGATATAGGCGTCGCGTTCCGAAAGCTTAACGGTTTGGAAGAACTGATACAAATCCGATATGGATAAGCCCGATATTTTCGCAATATTCTTGCCGTCTACCGTTACCGCAAGCGCTTCCTTTTTGAGGCGCAAGCCCCCGCAGGCCTGACAATCCGAAACCTTCATATACCTTTCTATTTCGGCTTTGGTGAAGTCCGAGGTAGTCTCCCTGTACCGCCGCGAAAGATTATTGACTAATCCTTCCCAGCTCGCGGAATAGCTGCCCGAAAACGTCGAGGAATTATAGGACATATCGAATTTTATACCCTTGCTGCCGTAAAGCAGTATATTTACAATCTTTTCGGGCAAATCCTTAACGGGCGTGTCCAGGCTGAAGCCGTACTCCTTAGAAAGCGCCTTGAAGTACATTTGATTCATACTGCCGAAGTCCATGTTCCAGCCGCTTATCGCCATCGCCCCCTGGTTAAGCGAAAGGCTTCTGTCCTTAATAATCAGCTCCGGATCTATTTCGCTCTTAAACCCCAAGCCCATGCAATCGGGGCACGCGCCGAACGGGCTGTTAAAGGAAAACAAGCGCGGCTCTACCTCCTCTATGCTTATGTTGCAGTCGGGGCACGCGTACTTATCGGAATAAAGCGTTTCCGTACCGTCGCAGTCGATGACGACGAGACCCTCCGAAAGCTTAATCGCCGTTTCAATACTGTCCGTAAGCCGCTTGCCGATGTCCGGCTTTATAACAAGACGGTCTACGACCACGCTTATATTATGCTTGACGTTCTTATCGAGCTTTATTTCCTCCTCCAGCGAGTAAATCGCGCCGTCGATTTTTACGCGCACATAGCCGTTTTTGGCGAAGCTTTCCAGCGCCTTAGAGAATTCGCCCTTCTTTCCCCGCGCTACGGGCGCGTTGACGAGTATTTTTGAACCCTCCGGCAGCGCCATAACCCTGTCGCAAATCTGATCTACGCCCTGCTTCTCAATTTCGCGTCCGCATTCCGGGCAATGCACCACGCCGATTCTGGCGTAAAGCAGCCTGAGATAATCGTATACCTCCGTCACCGTCCCCACGGTTGAGCGCGGATTATGCGAGGTTGAGCGTTGATCTATCGAGATAGCCGGCGACAGTCCCTCTATAAGCTCCACGTCGGGCTTGTCCATCTGCCCGAGGAATTGCCTTGCGTACGACGAAAGCGACTCGACGTATCTGCGCTGCCCCTCGGCGAATATGGTATCGAAAGCGAGCGAGGTTTTGCCGCTGCCCGAAATACCCGTAAAAACCACGAGCTTATTACGCGGTATTCTAAGGTCGATGTTTTTGAGATTATTTTCCTTTGCGCCTTTTATAAATATTTCGTCTTTCATTTGTTTAGTCCTTTTTGTAATTCCGTATTCTGTCCTTAATCTGTTTTTGCTTATCCGCCGTCTGCTTCTTTTTAAGCTTAGCCATTTCGTCGCGTATAAGTATCGCCTGCTCGAAGTCGAGATTTTTTGAGGCTATGCCCATCATCGCCTTTAACCGTTCCAGCTCGCGCGGTATATCCTCGACCCTGATATCGGGAACGGTCTCGGGCTTAAAGGAAATTTCAAGCGAATTTGTAACGTCCTTGATTATTGTTTGCGGCGTTATATTGTGCGCCTCGTTGTAGGCGGTCTGCTTTTCCCGGCGGCGGTTCGTTTCGTCAATCGCGCGCGCCATCGAGCCGGTTACCTTGTCCGCGTACATAATAACCCTGCCGTCCGAGTTGCGCGCCGCGCGCCCTATCGTCTGTATCAGCGCGGAATCGCTCCGCAAAAAGCCCTCCTTGTCCGCGTCGAGTATAGCGACGAGCCTGACCTCGGGCAAATCCAGCCCCTCTCTCAAAAGATTAATTCCGACAAGCACGTCGAAATCGCCGCGCCTAAGCCCCCCGATAATCTCTATACGCTCGAGTGTTTCTATCTCGGAGTGCATATACCGCACCTTAATGCTCTGCTCGCGCAAATAGTCGGTTAGGCTCTCCGAGGTTTTTTTGGTGAGCGTGGTGACAAGCACCCTGCCGCCCGCGTCCGTCGCCTTAAAAATCTCGGATATCAAATCGTCGATCTGCCCGTCGATTTTACGCACGTCTATTTCCGGGTCGACAAGCCCCGTAGGACGAATAAGCTGCTCCGCAACGGCGCCCGCGATACCCATTTCATAATCCCCGGGAGTCGCCGAGATAGCCACCATCTGCGATACCCTGTCGTTAAACTCCGGGAAATTCAGCGGTCGGTTATCGTACGCCGAGGGCAACCGGAAGCCGAAATCCACAAGGTTGCCTTTACGGGCGCGGTCGCCGTTATACATGCCGCGTATTTGCGGAAGCGACATATGGCTCTCGTCCACAAAAATCAGGAAGTCCTTAGGAAAATAGTCCAGCAGCGTATACGGCGGCTCGCCGGGCTTCCGTCCGTCGAAGTAACGCGAGTAGTTCTCGATACCGTTGCAGTACCCCAGCTCGCGCAGCATCTCCAGATCGTAATTCACCCTTTCGCGAATGCGCTGCGCCTCTATAAGCTTGCCCTGCGCCTCGAAAGCCTCGACCTGAATTTGCATATCGCGCTCTATTTTAGCGAGCGCGTTCTTCAAGGTATCGTCGCCTACGGTGTAATGCGTCGCAGGAAAAATCGCCGTATGCTTTAAGTCCGCCGTAACCCTGCCCGTAATAGCCTCTATCTCGCTTATGCGCTCGATAGTATCCCCGAAAAACTCTATTCTTACCGCATATTCGTTGCTGGACGCGGGAAAAACCTCCACGACGTCGCCGCGCACGCGGAAGTTGGTACGCGCGAATTCCATATCGTTTCGCTTGTAGTTAATCTTCACAAGCTTATGAATAAACTCCTCGCGCCCGATGTTATCGCCCGGGCGAGCGGACAGCGTAAGCCGATAATATTCCTCGGGCGCGCCCAGTCCGTAAATACACGAAACGCTCGCTACGACAATGGTATCGCGCCGCTCGTGCAGCGAGCAGGTGGCGGAATGGCGCAGCTTGTCTATCTCGTCGTTGATGTTAATGTCCTTTTCGATATAGGTGTCGCTCGACGGAATATATGCCTCCGGCTGATAGTAATCGTAATAGCTGACGAAGAACTCCACGCGGTTATGCGGAAAGAACTCTCTGAACTCGTTACAAAGCTGCGAGGCGAGAATTTTGTTATGCGCGATGACGAGCGCGGGGCGGTTAAGCCTTTCGATGACGTTAGCTACGGTATACGTTTTTCCGCTGCCCGTAACGCCCAACAGAACCTGCGTTCTCAAGCCGTCGCGCAAGCCCTCCGTCAGTTTTTCGATAGCCTGCGGTTGATCGCCCGTAGGGCGGTATTTAGATATAAGCTCAAAATCCAAAGTATCTCTCCCTTACACCCTGAACAAGAGGTCAAAATAGGTCGGTATAGGCCAATACTCGGCGGCGACCTCACCCTCTAACGCATCGCAAGCCTCGCGGACTGCGCTCATCGCGGGCAGTATGTTATCGCGGAAGCTTTCCGCGCGGGCACGCAGCTCCGAGGTATCGCGCGCGGCTATTACCGCCGCCTTCAACGCGACCGACGCCGCCGATAAACGTTCCGCGCCGAGGGCTATGCGCCCGAGGTCGGCAAAAAGCGCGGGACTGTCTATCCCGTTCGCGGCGAGCGAGGAGTACGCCGCGGACAGCTCGCCGAGGTATTTCCGTACGGCGGGCAAAATTTGCAGCTCCGCTATTTCGGCAAGCGTCCCCGCCTCGATATTAACCGTTTTGATGTAGGACAGCATATGAATTTCATACCGCGATTCCAGCTCCGCGGCGTTGTACGCCTTTTTGCGTATCAGCATATTCCTGTTCTTAGGGTCCTTGAGGGCGGCAAACGCGTCGACCGGATTATTGATATTTTTCAGTCCGCGGCGGGCGGCCTCCGCAACCCACTCCGGGGAATAGTTGTTGCCGTTAAAAATAATCCGACCGTGCGCGGCGATAATCTCCTTGACGAGCGCGTACGCCTCCGTCTTTTTGTCCTTAGCCGCCTCCAACCTGTCGCTTATACGGTCAAGGCTGTCGCTTACTATCGTGTTAAGGAAGGTATTGCAAGCCGCGATAGACACCGCCGAGCCGGGCATTCTGAACTCAAACTTGTTGCCCGTATACGCGAACGGCGAGGTGCGGTTGCGGTCGGAGTTGTCGAGCTTGAACTGCGGCAGCGTGTTTACGTCGAGCTTCAGCGACTTAGACTGCGCGGATTCGCCGCCGTCCGTTTCGAGCTGCTTCAAAAGCCCCGTAACCTCCTCCCCGAGATAAATACTGACTATGGCGGGCGGCGCTTCGTGCGCGCCCAGGCGGTGGCTGTTGCCCGCGCTCGCCACCGACATAATGAGCAACTCCGCGTAATTATCGACCGCCTCTATAACGGCGGCCAGCGTCAAAAGAAAAACGGTATTGTCTTTAGGATTCTTCCCGGGTTTTAGCATATTGAAACCGTCGTCCGTACAAAGCGACCAGTTATTATGCTTGCCGCTGCCGTTAACGCCCTTAAACGGCTTTTCATGCAGCAGGCAGACGAGACCGTGCCTTAGCGCGACCTTCTTCATCATTTCCATAGTGAGGTTGTTATTGTCGGCGGCGATATTGACGATCGAGAAGATAGGCGCTAGCTCGTGCTGCGCGGGCGCAACCTCGTTGTGCTCGGTATGCGCCGAAACCCCGAGCCGCCAAAGCTCGCGGTCAAGCTCCCTCATAAAGGCGGCGACCCTCGGCTTCAGGTTGCCGAAATAATGGTCGGAAAGCTCCTGTCCCTTAGGCGGCAGCTTCCCGAGCAGCGTGCGGCCCGTAAGCATCAAATCCATGCGCTTATCGTAATATTGCTTATCGACAAGGAAGTACTCCTGCTCCGCGCCCACGAGCGGTGTCACGCGCTTTACCTTCTTGTTGCCGAGCGCGCGCATAAAGCGTACGCCCGAAGCGTTCAATATTTCCATAGACCGCAGAAGCGGCGTTTTGGTGTCGAGCGCCTCCCCGTGATAAGAACAGAACGCCGTAGGAATATAAAGCGTCTGCTCCTTAACAAAAGCCGGCGAGGTGCAATCCCACGCGGTATAGCCGCGCGCCTCGCTTGTAGCCCTTAAGCCCCCCGACGGAAAGCTCGAAGCGTCGGACTCGCCCTTTATAAGGCTCGACCCAGAAAACGACGTAAGCGCCCGCCCCTTGACGTCCACAAAAAGAAACGCGTCGTGCTTCTCCGACGTAAGCCCGGTCATATGCGTAACCCAATGGCAGAAATGCGTAGCGCCCTTTTCCAACGCCCAGCCCTTCATCGACTCGGCGACGGCGTCCGCCGCGGCAAGCTCGAGCGGCGACCCGCAGTCTATCGTCTGCCGCAGCGAATGATAGGTGTCCTCCGACAGCCGCTCGCGCATAACCTCGTCGCCGAAAACCATAGAGCCGAACTCAAAAAACTTATCCATATGCACCTTTTTTCCTTATCTTTAGATTATCGTAAACAGTATAACACAAAACATGTGTTCGTGTCAACCCATATTGACAAAAAACGCAAAATATTTCAACGAACATAATTGTACAATATTAAGTAATAAACAAACCGCCTGTCCGTCAAATCCGGCGCGCAGTCGAAACCTCGCCTGTGCCACCCGTCCTCCATACAATTTTTAGCCCTCTATTGTCATTGCGAGGAGCGGCAGCGACGTGGCAATCCGGACCCTCTTCGCCGCTTGCTCATAAACAAACCAATCCTCTCCGTCATTGCGAGGAGCGCCAGCGACGTGGCAATCCAGACCCTCTTCGCCGCTTACCAATCATTCTCTTGCCCTTACTATCCCCGCAATCTCCTCTATCACCCTTTCGTCAAACGGCGTCTCCAGGCCAGTAAGCCTCAAAATATCCGTGAACGTCTCCTGCCCGCAATAGCCTACGAACCTCTTGTACCTTGCGAACGCGCCCGCAAAATCCTTATCGGCAAGCCGCTTGAATTGCAGCGCGACCGTTTGCGCCAGGCAGTAATCGATGTAATAGAACGGTTGCTCGTAAATATGCTGCTTTATTTGCCACGCCCGCCCCTCCCCGAAGAACGCAAGCCCCTCGGCGTCCATGTACGGGCGGAACTCCGCCTCTAGTCTTGCCCAGGTATCGTTGCGCTCGCTTGCCGTCATTTCGGGTTTTGCATAAACCAAATGCTGAAAATAATCGACTATGACCCCGT
>JAITNT010000215.1 GCA_031290295.1 Clostridiales bacterium | reverse complement strand
TACGGACAGACCTATTATTCGGTTAGCCGACAAGTCCGTTGATTAACGCCATGCGCTTGCCCCGGTTTTATGCTCGCCTGACGGTTACGTCTGCGCCGCTGACAAGCTCGACAACGCCGTTGACCTCCGCGCGTAAATATCCGCGCTCATCGAGTCCGAGCGCGCGCGCCGCCGTCGCGGCGTTATCCTTTATAATATTTATTTCCGCGCCGAACAAAATATCGTACGGCGCGTAAGCCGCAAGCAGATCCACGGCGTATAATGCGCGTAAGCCGCAAAAGCGCGTTATAACGCTCCGTATAATGTCCGCCCGTCCGAGAGGCGCGGCGGTAAATTCATACAACGCCGCGGCAATACCGCTAATTTCCGCTGGCAGCTTGTTGTTGACGTTTATGCCTATTCCGGTAACCGCCCAATCGAAGGTGTCCCCGTCGGACGCCGTTTCGGTTAGTATGCCGCATACCTTTTTGCCCGAGACGTATACGTCGTTAGGGTATTTAAGCCCGACGCCCTTTATGCCGAGCGCGGTAATTGCCCCCGCAACGGCAAGCCCCGCCGCCAGGGTAAGCAGCATTCCGCATTCGCAGGGAATCGCAGGCTTGTATATATAGCTGAAATACGCGCCGCCCGTTTCGGAGGAAAAGGGACGCCCCCGTCTGCCGTGTCCCGAGGCTTGCGAGCCGGCGACTATCAACGTTTCAAATTCACCCGCCGCCGCCTTTAGCTTGGCAGACGCGTTAGTGGATTCGGTGTCGGCAAAATATACGACGGCTAAGTCGGGAAGCTTGACGGAAAGAATATGTCCGTCAAGCGCGTCGGCGGGTACGCTAAGGCTGTAGCCCCTGTTAGTCGCACTCGCGATATTATAGTTAAGTCCGCGCAGCTCCGAGATACAGTTGCTTACCGTCATGCGGCTGACATTCAGCTCCGCGCCTAACTCTGCGCCCGAAACAAACCGTCCGTCCGCTTCTATTAATTTTTTGAGTATACGCGCGGTATTATTCATTCCCCGTCGCTCCCCGCGCGTGCAAAAATCTCCGCAATCACGCACGCGGAGGTTTCACCGGAGAAGCCCCGCGAATAAAGGAAGTGCGAGAGCTTGCCCTTGTTTTCAAGCGTATACTCCTTGCCGTGCATATATTTCTCCGCAACCGCCGCGCCGCGCGGCGCGTCGTCCCCGGCGGTTGAGAAAAAATCCTCGATAAGATTCTTGTCTACACCCTTACCGATTAGCTCGTATTGCAAGCCCTTATCGCCCCTGGAGGGCGAATAGGTATTATAGTAGGCCTTGACGTATTCGGCGTCGCCGAGATAACCGTACTCCTTGAGCTTATCTACCGCATATTCCACGGCTGCAGCGAGATAGCCCTTGTTAAAAAGGTGGTTCTTAAGCTCGTGCTCGGTAGTAAGCGTACGCGCGACCTTCTTGCTCGCGGTTTCAAGCGCGGAATTGCGCTCGGCGGACATGACAAGCTCCGCAAGCGCCGCGCCGTCGATTTCCATGCCGCGCTTCAAACGGTACTCCATGACGGTTAAAGCGTCCAGCCCGCAACAAAAATCGCCGTCGATATATAGATTAACGCGCGTCTTATTCTTGGCTTGCACCGATATTTGTGTAACTGTTCCCAAAATAATAATTCCTTTTTTTAAGTATACACCATGTATAATTTTTTGGCAAACGCAAATATTATAATCTGCAAGGAAGAAAATAAAAAGGAGGTTAAATTAATATGGCAAAACCGCAAATCACTTCAAAAAATCTTGAAGTACTGTCCGAGCTTATGCTTATGGAGGAGCTTGCATATAAGAAGTGCGCTAACTATGCGTCCGCTCTTAAGGACCCGCAGCTTCAATCCGCCTGCCGCACGATCGCCGAAAATCACCGCGCGCGCTTCTCGTCAATGTTCGATTATCTGAACTCGCACGAATAGTCAAAGTCCGCTTACAAAAAAAAGGAGAAAATTACAAATGAATGTAGTCATGCAAGAAAAGGATATTTTACAGGATATCCTCGTTCTCGAAAAAGACATCGTAAAAAGCTACGGAAGCTTTTTGATTGAGTCCTCGTGCCCGAAAATGCGCACGCTGCTCAACGATAATTTCAAACAGTCCGCCGGCGATCAATTCTGCGTTTTTGACGCGATGAGCAAGCGCGGTTACTACCCGACAAAGGACGCGACCGACTCGGATGTGCAGGAGGCAAAAAGCAAGTACTGCGGCATCCAAAAGAACATGAAGCCGATTATGGGGAATTAAAGACGGCTTGCGCCGCCGTCATAGCGCGCGATATACGAAAAGCGGTTCAAAACCCGGAGCGTACAAATGCCGCTCCGGGTTTTTTAACGGCTTTTAATCAGGACACGCCGAAGAGAACGCGAAATTAGAGCTATCGCGCGATTGCCTTAACGAAACCGGTTATTCGGCTACGGTCGCGTCCTTAAAATCGGCGTACTTCGCGTACTCGCGAACCAAATCGATAGCGTTCTTCGCGTTGGCCTTTGTGGTGTAGGACTTGCTTGTGGCGATAACCTCGCCGTTAGCCGCTTTGAGACGGAACTTAAAGTCCTTAGGCCCGTCCTGATAGACCTCGAATGCGGGTTGCTTTACGTTCGGCTTAGCCGCTTTTGCAGTTGCCATGTCGTTCTCCTTTGTAATTTATATATACTAAGTATACAATATTATATGTGATTTGTAAAGTATCGCCTGCCGAATATTCAAGCTTTACGCGGTGTAAGCGCATGAAAATGCGTTTGCACTGAAGCTTTACGGCGTGACTATTATACCGCCGAGCGAGCTTCCGTCGCCGATAATTTCAGGCAGCTTGCCGTCCCATGTGTTCAAATACTCGATAAACCTCATGTATTCCATGAGCAGCGCATACTGCGCATCCGTAGCGTTAGTCGTGTCTATTTCATACTCGATGCCTATAATCTCATTGTTTTCGTCAAGAATGTTCCTTGACGATATGGGCAAACCTAACGCTCTTGCCGTTTCTACCGACTTAATTTTGAGGGCGTTCGCCTGTCCGCGCGCAATTTCCATCTCCGCGTCGGCCTGACCCTTCGCTTCCGCGAGCGCTTGCTTGGCGTTAAGCACGGCTACGTCGAGGTCGGCTTCCGCTTTGATACGGGCGACCTCCGCTTGCTCCCTGGCTTTGGTTTCCGCCTGCTCCTTGGCATATTCGGCTTTGAGCTTTTCTTGCTCGGCGATCATTTTTTCCTCTACGGCTTTTTCAAAGGCGTCGCTGAACGCGATATCCGTAATCGCCACGGACTCGATTATAATGTAATACTGATCGGCGATAGTTTGCACCGACTCCTGTACGGCGGGGCTTAGCGACGAACGTGTTTCTACTAATTCGATGGCGGTCTTAGAGCCTAAAACTATCTTCATTTTATCGAGCGACAACTTCTCGACGCGGCTTTGGAGCGCTTCCATTTCGCCGAAGGTGGTGGCGATTTTGATGGCGTTAGAGGTGTCTATTCTGAACAGCACGACAAATTCGATATCGGACGGCTGCGCGTCCTTGGTGTAAACCTCGGTATTAAGCTCTATCTGCTGCACTCTCGCGTCATAATACTGAAATTTGGTGCTGATGACGTTGACAAAATGAATGCCCGCCGTTCTAACCTCGACCGCCTCGCCCCAAACCTTGACGACGGCGATTTCGCCCGCGTCCACCGTTTTAATCCCGAACGGTATAAAAATGAACAGGACAAGAAACACCGCCGCGCTCGCCGCGCAGGCGATTGTACCGCCTAAGCCGCCTTTGCTCTTTGCGTTGCTTGCGTTAAACGGCGACGCTTTTTTGTTGTTCTTTTTTCTTTTTACCGTCAGCAATATCGCGCCTACAACCGACGCTATTACTATAAGCGCAAATAGAAATCCTAGAAACCCTGCCATAATCTTACACTTCCTTTATTGTTTTTTTGAGTCTTACCGCGTCTTACTGCGGTACGGCGGCAATAGAGCCGTTCCGGAATGAAACGCGGAACAAACGGACGGTTTTATATAACCCTTACCCACCCGTACGGATCGGGCAGCTCACCCGTCTGTATTCTTGTGAGCGTATCGTAAATATGCGCGGTAATCTCGCCCATTTCCTTGCCGACAACGTATTCGGCGCCCTTATAACCGAAGCTGCCTACCGGCGACACAACGGCGGCTGTACCCGTACCGAAGCATTCCGTAAGCGCGCCGCTCGCATGCGCCTCGATTACCTCGGCGATAGAAATAGCGCGTTCGGCGACCTTATAGCCCTCCGCGGTAAGCATTTCGATTACGGACATTCTGGTGATGCCCGGCAGAATACTGCCCGTCAACGCCGGCGTGATTACCTCGCCGTTGATAACGAAGCAAATATTCATGCTGCCTACCTCCTCTACGAACTCGTGACGGACGGAATCGAGCCACATGACCTGATCGTAGCCTTGTTTTTCCGCGGAAGCCGAGGCTTTGAGACTGGCGGCATAGTTGCCCGCGAACTTACAGCCTCCGGTGCCGCCCGGGGCGGAGCGCGAATATTTCTCTTCGACAAGCAGCTTTACGGGGGACAGACCGCCTGAATAATACGATCCGACGGGCGATAAAATAATATAAAAAATATAATTCTTGCAGGCGTGCACCGCCAGACACGGGTCTACGGCTATCATGACAGGTCGGATATAAAGCGCCGTCCCCGGCTCTACGGGTATCCAATCGCGCTCGAGCCGCAGCAACCCGTTAAGCCCCTCATAAAAAAGCTCGCCGGGAATCTGAGGCATACAAATTCTGTCCGCGCTGATATTAAGACGGGCAAGGTTTTTATCGGGACGGAACAGCCTGATCTCGCCCTCCGCGTTCTTATACGCCTTCATGCCCTCAAAAACCGCCTGTCCGTAGTGAAGGACGGAGGTTGCGGGGTCGACCACGAAGGGTTGGTACGGACGGATACGCGCGTTAATCCACTTGCCGTCCGAATACTCTGCGACAAACATGTGGTCGGTAAAAACCGTGCCGAACGCCGCCGCCCCCGAAGGCTTGGGCTTGAGTTTAATTGTTTT
>JAITNT010000210.1 GCA_031290295.1 Clostridiales bacterium | reverse complement strand
TGCAAAAAAATATCAATAGTTTTTGATAAATTATTTAACAGGAGATTTTTGATGTCTGTAAAAGTTAGGATTCCGGCAAAGAAGGTGAGGTTCGGTAAGCGCGAGAGGTACTCTTTCTCGAAGATTAAGGATGTTTTGAAGATACCCTATCTGATAGAGGTACAGAAAACCTCGTATGAGACCTTTCTTAGAGACGGTATACGCGACGTCCTGGAGGACTATTCGCCTATCGTCGATTACAGCGGAAATATCGAGTTGCATTTTTTGGGCCACTCCTTGGAGGGCGTGCCTAAGTATTCCGAAAAGGAGTGCAAGGACAGAGACGCCACCTATGCGTCGCCGCTCAAGGTCAGGGCGAGGCTTGTTTCTAAGGATACGGGCGAGGTTAAGGAGCAGGACGTTTTTATGGGCGATTTCCCGCTTATGACGCCTAACGGTTCCTTTATCATCAACGGCGCGGAGCGCGTTATCGTAAGCCAGCTCGTCAGAAGCCCGGGCGTTTATTGCGCGGGCAGCAAGGACAAGACGGGCGCCGATTTGTACGGCACTACGGTTATCCCGACGCGCGGCGCGTGGCTGGAGTTCCAGGAGGATTCCAACGGCGTGTTGTGGGTTCATATCGACCGCACGAGGAAGGTCACCTCTACGGTGCTGCTGCGCTCGCTCGGTATCGGTACCGACGACGAGCTTTTTAACCTTTTTCACGGCGAGCAGGTTATCCGCAATACCTGCGATAAGGACATCAACGCCAAGAACATCGAGGACGCGCTCGTAGAGCTGAACAAAAGACTGCGCCCCGGCGAAATTCCGACCTCGGAAAGCGTTAAGGCGTACATCAATAATTTGCTTTTCGACCCTAAGCGTTACGATTTGGCGCGCGTGGGCAGATATAAGTTCAACAAAAAGCTTGCGCTCGGCGCGCGTATCGCCAACAAAATAGCCGCCGAAAACGTCGTTGACCGCGCTACGGGCGAAATATTCGTCAAAAAAGACGAGCTTATCGCGGAGGCGGTCGCCTTTAAGATTCAGAACGCGGGTATCAACGAGGTCAAGGTCAGGTTCGGCGACAAGGATTATACCGTCATGGGCAATAATACCGCGGACCTCGCCGCCGTTTTTCCCTGCAAGCCGCGCGAGCTGGGTATACTGGAGCGCGTTCATTATCCTACGCTTTTAAGCGTTCTGAAGGATTGCAAGACGGACGCGGAAAAGGAAAAGGCTATCCGCGGGAACGTTACCGCGCTCAACCCTAAGCATATTTTGCTCGACGATATTATTGCGGCGATGAATTACACTATCGGGCTGCATTACGATATCGGCAACGTAGACAACATCGACCACCTGGGCAACCGCCGCGTAAGGTCGGTGGGCGAGCTTTTGCAAAACCAGTTCCGCATAGGCATAGCGAGGCTCGAGCGCGTCATCAGAGAGAGAATGCAAATTCAGGACAACAAGGATTTAACCCCGTTGTCGCTAATCAATATCCGACCCGTAAGCTCGGCGATTAAGGAGTTTTTCGGTTCGTCGCAGCTGTCGCAGTTTATGGATCAGTCGAACCCGATAGCGGAGCTGACGCACAAGCGCAAGCTTTCCGCGCTGGGGCCGGGCGGTCTGAACAGAGAGCGCGCGAGCTTCGACGTCCGCGACGTTCACTATTCGCACTACGGGCGCATGTGCCCGATAGAAACCCCCGAAGGTCAGAACATCGGTCTTATCAGCTCGCTTTCGACCTATGCGCGTATTAACGAGTACGGCTTTATAGAGTCGCCTTACCGCAAGGTGGACAAGGCGGGTAAGCGCGTTACGGACGAAATACACTATCTTGCGGCGGACGAGGAGGACAGATATATCGTCGCCCAGGCTAACGAGCCGCTCGATGCTAACGAATGGTTTGCCCGTCCCCGCGTTATGATGCGTTACCGCGAGGATATCGCGGAAACGGAGCGCGAGAGGGTGGACTATATGGACGTAAGCCCGCGCCAGCTCGTTTCCGTGGCGACCTCGCTTATTCCGTTTTTGGAGAACGACGACACGAACCGCGCCCTGATGGGCAGCAACATGCAGCGCCAGGCCGTTCCGCTCCTCAAGCCGGTCGCGCCGATTATCGGCACCGGCATGGAGCATAAGGTGGCTTACGACAGCGGAGTAATGGTGATTTGCCGACGCGACGGCGTCGTGGACTATGCTTCCGCGGACGAAATGATAGTCAAGACCGCGGACGGCAGCCGCGACTCCTATACCCTGCAGAAGTTTCAACGCAGTAATCAGGGCACCTGCGTCAACCAAAAGCCGCTCGCGCATAAGGGCGACGCGGTTAAGACGGGCGACGTTTTGGCGGACGGTCCGTCCACCGATAATACGGAGCTTGCCTTGGGGCGTAATATTCTTATCGGCTTTATGAGCTGGGAGGGATATAATTACGAGGACGCTATTCTTATCAGCGAGGACCTTGTACGCAACGACGTTTTTACCTCTATCCACATAGAGGAGCATGAGCTCGATGCGCGCGACACTAAGCTGGGTCCGGAGGAAATAACCCGCGACATACCCAACGTAGGCGAGGACGCGCTTAAGGACCTCGACGAGGACGGCATAATCCGCGTGGGCGCGGAGGTTACCTCGGGCGATATTCTGGTCGGCAAGGTGACGCCTAAGGGCGAAACCGACCTTACGCCGGAGGAAAGACTGCTCCGCGCAATATTCGGCGAAAAGGCGCGCGACGTAAGAGACAGCTCGCTCCGCGTTCCGCACGGCGAGGGCGGTATCGTAGTAGACGTAAAAATCTTCACAAGAGCGCACAAGGACGAGCTGAGTCCCGGCGTTCATAAATTAGTGCGCGTTTATATCGCGCAAAAACGTAAAATTTCCGTCGGCGACAAAATGGCGGGAAGACACGGAAACAAGGGCGTTATCAGCCGCATATTGCCTAAGGAGGATATGCCCTTTATGGCGGACGGCACGCCGTTGCAGATAGTGCTTAATCCGCTGGGCGTTCCCTCGCGTATGAATATCGGACAGGTTCTCGAGGTTCACCTGGGGCTTGTCGCCAACTATCTGGGCTGGCACATCGCCACTCCCGTATTCGACGGCGCGACGGAAAGCGACATCGAAGCCTTGCTGGGCGAAAACGGCATAAAACGCGCCGACGGCGTAGTTGACGGCAAAATCGAGCTGTTCGACGGCCGCACGGGTACGCCGTTCGAGAACAGGGTTACCGTCGGCTATATGTACATGCTTAAGCTTGTCCACCTTGTAGACGATAAGATTCACGCCCGAAGCACGGGTCCGTACTCGCTCGTTACGCAGCAGCCTCTCGGAGGCAAGGCGCAGTTCGGCGGTCAGCGTTTCGGCGAAATGGAGGTCTGGGCGCTTTACGCTTACGGCGCGGCGAACATTTTGCAGGAGATTATGACGGTTAAGTCCGACGACGTTATGGGACGCGTCAAGGCATACGAGTCCATCGTAAAGGGACAAAACATTCCCGAACCGGGAGTGCCGGAATCCTTTAAGGTGCTTATCAAGGAGCTGCAATCGCTTGCGCTCGACGTTAAGGTTCTGTCCGAGGACAAGGAGGAAATAGGTATCCGCGACATTATCGATGGCGACAGCGACATTATGGAAATTGACAGGGGCCGTTACGACAATATGCGCCTCGATATTGACAATAATCAGCTTGACTTCGAGCTTGATTTCGATTCGGACGACGAGGACGAGGATGAGGATGAGGACGACGAGGAGGAGCTTACCGAGGACGGGAAGCCGAAAGCGGGCAGCCTGTTCGAGGACGAGGAGGATTTGGACTTCATCGATAAGTTCAGCGATACCCCGCTTGACGAGCTGGACGATTTGGACGACACCGACGACGAGGACGAGGACGGCGAAAAGCCGCCCGCAACCGACAAGGACAAAAAACGCAAGAAAAAGTAAGCGTTCCGCCGTCCTTTGAAAGCGTACCCCCCCCCGCAAAAAACCGCCGCCGCCCGAGAAAGCCTCGGTCACAGTAAGGAGAAATATTAATGTTTGAACTCAATAATTTTGATTCAATGCAAATCGGCATCGCCGGACCTAACAAAATAAGAGAATGGTCTTACGGCGAGGTAACTAAGCCGGAAACGATTAATTACCGTACGCAGAAGCCGGAAATAGCCGGATTGTTCTGCGAAAAAATCTTCGGGCCGCAGAAGGACTGGGAATGTCATTGCGGCCGTTACAAGCGCATTAAGTATAAAGGCGTAATCTGCGATAAGTGCGGCGTCGAGGTAACGAAGTCTAAGGTAAGGCGCGAGAGAATGGGGCATATAGAGCTTGCCGCGCCCGTGTCGCACATCTGGTATTTCCGCGGCGTTCCGTCGAGAATGGGCTTGCTGCTGGACATGTCGCCTAAGGCGCTGGAGCAGGTGCTGTATTTCGTATCGCACGTCGTTACCGACCCGGGGACGTCCAACCTCGCGTACAAGCAGATTCTTTCCGATAAGGAGGTCGGCGACGCGCGCGACGTGTTCGGTCAAAAATCGTTCACGGTGGGCATGGGCGCGGAGGCGGTTAAGCTGCTGCTTTCACGCGTAGACCTTAAGCGCGAGCTTACCGAGGTTAAGGAGCTTGTAGACAAGGCGACCGGACAAAAGAAAATCCGCGCGGTCAAGCGGCTCGAAATTATCGACGCTTTTGTGCGGAGCGGCAACGACCCGACCTGGATGGTGCTCGACGTTCTGCCCGTAATCCCGCCCGAAATCCGTCCTATGGTACAGCTTGACGGCGGCAGATTTGCTACGAGCGACCTTAACGACCTTTATCGCCGCGTTATAAACCGCAACAACCGTCTGAAGAAGCTTATGGAGCTGGGCGCGCCCGATATTATCGTACGCAACGAAAAGCGTATGCTTCAGGAGGCCGTGGACGCGCTTATCGATAACGGACGCCGCGGCAAGGCCGTAAGCGGCCCCGGCAACCGCGAGCTTAAATCCTTATCTAATATGCTGCGCGGCAAGCAGGGACGTTTCAGACAGAACCTGCTCGGCAAGCGCGTCGATTATTCGGGACGTTCGGTTATCGTAGTAGGGCCGGAGCTGAAGCTGTATCAGTGCGGACTGCCTAAGGAAATGGCGTTGGAATTATTCAAGCCGTTTGTAATGAAGAAGCTCGTAGACCAGAACGCCAACTACAACATAAAGACCGCCAAGCGTATCGTAGAACGCGCCAAGCCTATCGTTTGGGACGTTTTGGAGGACGTTATCAAGGACCACCCCGTGCTGCTTAACCGCGCGCCTACGCTGCACAGGCTGGGCATTCAGGCGTTCGAGCCGGTGTTGGTAGAGGGCAGGGCGTTGAAATTGCATCCCCTTTGCTGTACCGCTTTTAACGCCGACTTCGACGGCGACCAAATGGCGGTGCACGTTCCGCTTTCTATAGAAGCGCAGGTAGAGGCAAGATTTTTGATGCTTTCCACCAATAATATCCTCAAGCTTTCGGACGGACGTCCGGTTGTAGCGCCCACGCAGGACATGGTTATCGGCAGCTACTATCTGACTATAGAGAAGGCCGGAGCTAAGGGCGAGGGGCGAATATTCCGCGATTTTAACGAAGCGGTCATGGCGTACAACAACGGCGACATCGAGCTGCAATCTATAATCGACGTGCGCGTTTTCCGCGAAATCAACGGCAAAACGGAGTCCCGCCGTATAAAAACTACGGTAGGACGCCTGATATTCAACGAGGCTATTCCGCAGGATTTGGGCTTTGTTAAGCGCGAAACCGACGAG
>JAITNT010000129.1 GCA_031290295.1 Clostridiales bacterium | reverse complement strand
CCGGGGTAGTGCCGCAGCAACCGCCTATCACGCTCACGCCCATTGACAAAAACCGCGCGCAGGCCCGCGCGAAATCGGCGGGCGATACGCTGTAAACGCCGTTCATGTCGGGCAGTCCGGCGTTAGCCTTGACGACGAGCGGAAGGTCGGTATATTCGGCAAGCTCCTCGACTATGCCGTATAAATCCCGCGGACCTAACGAGCAGTTCACGCCTAACGCGTCTACGGATAGACCCGTCGCCGTAACGGCAAAGGCGGCGGGAGTCACTCCCGTAAAGGTGCGCCCGCTCCCCTCGAAGGTCATCGTCGCCACCACGGGAAGCGCGGTGTTCTCCTTGACGGCAAGCACGGCTGCGCGAAGCTCGCTCAAATCGGTCATCGTTTCGATAACGGCGAGGTCGCAGCCTGCGCGTTCGCCCGCTATCGCCGCTTCGCGAAAGGCGTTATACGCGTCCTCAAATTTCAACGTCCCGAAATTATCTATAAGCTGTCCTGTAGGTCCTATGTCTAACGCGACAAAGGCGTTCTCTCCGGCGGCCTCGCGGCAAAGCCTTACGCCCGCCGTAATCAGCTCGGGCGCGGTGTAACCGCTGCCTGCAAGCTTGACCCCGTTAGCGCCGAACGTGTTGGCGTACAGCACCCTTGCGCCGGCGCGCACATACTCCGCGTGGATATCGATTATCGCCTGCGGCTTCGTAACGTTGAGCGTTTCGGGAAACTCCCCGAGCTTATGCCCGCGGCGTTGAAGCATCGTGCCCATCGCGCCGTCCAAAAGCACGTTGTTATTCTTGAGATAGTCCTTAAACATCAGCGTTCCTCTTTTATTCCGACAATCGCGGTGACCGTTTTTGACGGCGACATCATGCCGCCCGAGTTAAGCACTACGCCGCCGCGCCGTCCCGCGTCGAGCGCGGTAATGATATCCCTGTTAAGCGTAATCGGCAAATCTCCGTACCCGGGCGAAAAGCGCATAGTTATTCCGCAACCGGCTTTTTGACCTATTTCCTCCGTCACCGTATCGCAGAGGCTTTCCAGTCCCGAAACGGCGCAGGCGTCGATAATCAGCGCGTCGCCGAGCGCGGTCTGCTGCAGCCTGAGAATTTCCCGGTCGATACCGTACCCCGCCGTCGCATACATTAACGCGGCGCGGCCGCAGCTCTTCAAATGCCTTTTTATCGCGTCGCCCGTAAGTAAAATATCCGCGCCCGCGAGCAATATGCCGCCCTCGGCGTTTTCCGTTACAAAAATTTTGTACCCGGATTTACCGGAAAAAAGCTTGTATGTTTTTTCGATAAGCCTGTCGATATTCGCCGAAAGCGTTTCGTCGTCTAGCTTGCCGCGTATTCCGGCGTACCGCATAACCTCGCTTTTGTCAATTATCATGCCCGATCCTCAAAAGCGTGTGTATGTTATTGGTGATACGCTCGGCTACGTCGGGCCTGTTCATAACGTAGAGGTGCACGCCGTCCGCGCCGCCCGCTATCAGGTCGCTTATCTGCTCGGTGGCGTAAGCGATGCCCGCGTCGAACAGAGCGTTGGGCTTGCCGCCGTATTTCGCGATCAGCCGCGACAGCTTCTGCGGTATTTTGACGCCCGCAAGCGCGATAATGCGGTCGATTTGGCGGTCGCGCACTATGGGCATAATACCCGCCTGTATCGGAACGTCTATACCCGCCGCGCGCGCTCTTTCCTTGAAGTCGAAGAAATCCTCGTCGTCGAAAAACAGCTGCGAATTAAGATGGGTTACGCCAGCTTCCACCTTTTTTTTGAGATTAAAAATATCGCGTTTTTTGCCGTCGCACTCGAAATGTCCCTCGGGATAGCACGCGCCGACGATGTTGAACCCTCCGTACGCCTTTATAAAGCTCACGAGGTCGGACGCGTAGCGGAAGTCGCTCGCCGCGGGCGTCTCTCGCCTGTCTCCGCGAAGCGCCAAAATATTATCGATTCCGTCCGCGCGGAGTCCCGCCAAAAGCTCGGCTATTTCCGCGGCGCGGCTCTCTAAGCACGTCAGATGCATGAGCGGTTCTATGCCGTAGCGGTTCTTGATTATCCTGCAAATGTCCTGAGTTTTGAGATTGCCGCCCGTGCCGCCGGCGCCGTAGGTTACGCTTATGTAATCCGGCGCGAGCGCGGCAAGCGGACTTAAAACCCCGCACACGGTGTCCGCCGACGAATCCGTCTTGGGCGGGAAAACCTCAAAAGAAAAAACACATCTTTTTTGGTCGAAAAGCTTACGAATATCCATATCCGAAATTACCATCCTGATTTATCGTTGTACCACATATTCTATCACAAAACCCTCCTCATAATCTATCAAAATCCTATGTCCGCAAAAAAAATTATATCGGGGCGTCTTTCGGCGGCGTGAACGCGCCCGGACTTTTTTTTGAAAGCGGAGCGGTACGGGGGGGGGTAATCAGCGAAGCGGACAGCGGAAAAACTGGTAAAATTTGGCAAAAAATATTTTACGATTTCTGTCAAAAACGCTTGCAAACGCATGTTCGGGTATGATATAATGCGGGTACGGTGGTTGACGAACGAACGTTTTGTTGTGTTTAAGGACGTTACTTCGTGTGTACATTGAAAGGAGTTCTTTTTTGCAGGTGCGGCAAAAAAGAACGAAAAAAGCGCATCGGGGAGGTTTCGAGGCCTCCCCGAACCCCTCTGGCGACTTACTTTTAGAAAAAGTAAGCAAAAAGGGGAAAGGGGGCAAGAGAATTGTAAGGGGCGTTGAAAGCGGCGAAGAGGGTCTGGATTGCCACGTCGCTTACGCTCCTCGCAATAGACTTGTTGCAAAACCTCATTTAAGGGGCGTTTTGATAATTCACTATTCCACAAATTAGGTTAAATCTTAGTCTGAAATTTTTTCGT
>JAITNT010000236.1 GCA_031290295.1 Clostridiales bacterium | reverse complement strand
CCCGCCGCGACGACCGCAAAGCCGAAAAGCGCGCAATATATGACGAGCTGTCCCGCGCTCATCGGCAGCTTATAATCCCCGAAATAGTCCGTCGGCAATATCAGCCGCGCGGTTATCGCGTAATCCGCCGCCGTCCTGATTCCGCGGATTGTGCGCCCGTCAACCCAAACCTTGTTGTCGTCGTCGGTTTCCGCGGGCATTCCGTAAACGGAAAGCGCGTTCTTATCGAAAGCCCCCGGCATGGTTATACTGAATTCGGCGCGCTTAATAGGGGTAGACCACTCGCCCGTAATGACGTGAAGAACAAATTCCTCATAGCCGCTTATGCCGGTTTTACCGAGATTGTACTTATAAGTTATCGTATACGTATAGTCCTCGGCGGCGTTCTTATAGGCGCCGTCTTTGCCGATATAAACCGACAGCGTGTCGTTTGAATCGCCGTAGTATTCGGTGTAGAAATATTCGGGCTTGCCGTTAACAAGCACGTTGACGTCGGAAACGGCGTATAAATATGTTTTATTTATTATTTTGCCGTTCACCTCGAAGGTTATATCCTGCAACCGCGCGATATCTCTTATCATGCCGACGCTGACGCCGTCGCTTTTGTACCGCATGGTAATATTTTCGGTAACGGCAAGCACCTTATCCGCGCCTACGGTTACGTCGGCGGCGTAATTTTCAATCGTAAAGTTAGAAGCGACGCTCCCCGCCGCCGGCACGCCGCCGGCCGCATCCGCGGCGACGGTTTCCGCCCGCGCCGCAAAGCATACCGCGCAAAGCAAGCCCGAAATTAAGACCGCCGATAAAACGAGCCTAATAGAAAAAATTCTTTTTATCATACCGCCGCCCCCTCAAAAAAATCAAACGTTTACGCCGTCGTTATCGCCGATAAGCTCTCTTATTTTGAATTCGGCCCCGCACGCGGCGGCTATTTGCTTAGCCGCTTCCACGTCGCGCGCCGGCAATATGTCTACGACGGTAAAAATAACCCGCGCGCCCGCCTTTACGCACCGTTTCGCGAAATTTAATATGGCGTCAAACGCCTTTTCGCCGTAAATACTGCGGCATATCCGCCGATATTTTTGCGCGCTTCCCGTATTAAGGCTAATGCTTATCACGTCGACAGCCCGCGCTAATTCCGCCGAAATATCGCATCCGCAGATAAAATCCGCCTGCCCGTTCGTGTTAATACGCAAGGGCACGCCGGATTGTTTCCACACCCCGGCAAGCTCCATAACGGCGTTAAACCGATAAGTCGGCTCACCGTAACCGCAAAACACGATTTCCTTGTAATCCGTCGGATTCCCCGCCGCCGCCAAAACCTCCGCGACCGACGGCTCTTTGGTAAGCCTTAAATTATAGCCGCCGTAGCTCGCGCCGTTATTCCGCACGCAAAAATTACACCGGTTCGAGCATCGGTTAGTAAGATTAATATACAGCTTATTTCCGATTTCATATACAAAATTGTCCATATAATATTCATGATACCTCTTTCCGCCCCGTCTGTCAAGCCCCGCCGTATATAATTCCGGGGGGACATATTGGAGCGCGCGTCAAAACGTCGCCCGTGCCGCAACTAGCGTTGCGGTGACGGAGCGTTGTAAGCGGGGGAAGAAAGCTTATTCAGGCTGTGCGGGTCCGGTATATCGAAAAGATTGTAAGCTCGGTTACGGAGTAGTAGTATTTGATTATCGGGGGCGAGGTCGGATCCTCGGGGTCGGAGGGGATTTCGACGGAGCTGCCGGGGTCGTCGTAAGAGCCTACGCCTTTCGATTGCCCGTTCAGCTTCAAATAAAGGTCGTTTATTTTTCTGCCAAGCTCGTCTAACATATCGTATTTGGCGACCAGCAAATAAGCGTTGTGCATTTCGGTATAAACCGAATCGGGAATAAGGTCGCACAGCTCGGTATAATAGTCGTTTTGCAGGGCGCACATAGGGGACAAAATGTAACCGTAGTTAATCATGTAGCCGCTGTACCGCAGATACGGGTCGTCGCTCGACAGCAAGAGATAGCTTGCCGTAAGGTCGGCCTCGAACTCGCGCATGACGCCCTTGGCGTGGGCAAGCTCGTGCGCTATATAAAAGGGGCGTTCATAGTCGAGCGCAAGCTTAGTTACGTTGGCTTCGCCCAGAGGCCCCAAAAAGAATCCCGCTATGCTAAGCTCCGCCATTACCGCGCTCAAGCCTACGGGCTTGGCGGTCGGAGTAAAATCGCCCAAATAATCGTTGTCGATACGCTCATATTCCTCTTTCAGCTTTTGGTTAAGCTCCTTAAACGTATACGGACTGACGACGTTTCCCGCGGTGTCGCGCGGCAACGAGTCGGCAAGCGCGGCAAAATCCCGTATAAAATATTCGGTAGCCTCCGCAACATATTCCTCCGCAGGCTCGTTAAGCGAAATACCGAGGTCGAGCGGCTTGCGGTGATAGGCAAACCCTACGCTTAAATTATAGAAAATAATGTAAGCGATCACCGCCGCCGTAAGGTTCAAAAGCTTCAGCCATGTTTTGCGTCCGCGTTTTTTGAGTTGTACAAAAAATGCGGCCGCTAACGCAAGCCCGATAATTATGAGCGCGATAATGATTATTTGCGAAAGCGAAAACGGAATCCACGAGGTGGCATAACCCATAGCGGTTAAAATGCCGCGCGAAACGGTGCCTGCCATAAATTCGGCTATCCCCTCGTTACGCGCCAAAAGCGTTACCGCCGTAAGTACCGCGGCTAACGAGCCTACAATGATTAATCGTTTTACAAGTTTTTTCATATCGACCACTCTGCTTATATTGTAACAAAAATGAGCGGTTTTTCAATAGTTTTTGGGGGAGGAATACGGTGAAAAGAGGACAAGTTAGAACCGGATTGTCACGGCGCGCCGGCGCGCCTCGCTAAGGACGGATAGGGTCGGTTTTATTTGTATCGGGGCGTTGAAAGCGGCGAAGAGGGAAAAGAGGACAAGTAATTGTCTTAGCAAGCGGCGAAGAGATGTTTCGACTACGCTCAACATGACAAGGGCTTGTTTGGTTTGTATTGTGTACGAGTGGACAAGGTGAACCGTACCGCTAGCGAGCGCAAGCGAGCGGAATGACCACGCGAGTAACGTGCTACGGTACACACCCGGATAGACTAAACCTCTTTAAGTCCGACTGAATCGGATTA
>JAITNT010000231.1 GCA_031290295.1 Clostridiales bacterium | reverse complement strand
CCCTCTTACCGTTCCGCACCATTCGTTGCCGGTAGTCATAACCGCGCCGAAGGTTCTAACGTCGAAATAACTCTTGCAAATAAAGTCGCGAGCCGCTTCGATATCTTTTTTGGGCGCTTTTGCGCCTTGTCCCTTTTTTAGACCCAACTCGTCGTAGGCTTTCGCGAACTTTGAATTAAGCGTTTCGTCCTGCTTGATAAGGATATTGTACCCCGCCTTGCCGCTTTGCGTAAGCTCTATGTAGTTGCGTATCTTACGCTTTAAGCAAACGTCCGACACAATCCCCAGGCTTGTCTGCGGGTCGATGCGGGGCATATTCCCCGCGTCGGGATCGCCGTTGGGATTCCCGTTTTCCACGTCGAAAAGTACGGTAAATTCGTACCTGTTTTTGATAGCCTCTTTTTCCATTTTAGTTGTTCTCCTCTTTATTATTTTTTGTTGACTTGAAAAAATCGTTTCGTTGGTGGTAGTATCCGATGATGAATCTTCCCTGATCGTCGAGATTCAACTGCGTCGGAAAGGAAGTGTCGTCGTTCGCGCCCAAAATTTCGCCTACGAGCTTTTCGTATTTAACCCCGTAGTCTAACTTGGCGATATGCGAAACCGCCAGCTTTAAGAGCGTCGGAAAAACCGACGCGGGCGCGGAGCAAGCCGACGAAAAGTACCTGTCCTTAATGGTCGAATTCGCCCCCGGGATAGCCTCCTCCTGCGCTTTTTCCAAAACCGCAAAAAGCCTCCCGAGTTGATACGCCTGTTCCTTTGATTCCCTGTTAAGTGCCATTGTTATGTCCTCCTTTTTATTATTGTTTAATATTCTGTTTTTCCGCGTTAAGCACGCCTTAATAATCGCCGCGCGGATATAGGTGATATTTTTATCGTTATCGGTTTTGACCCTGTTGATAATCTCGTAAAGCAAACCGTCCGGATACAACCTCCCCGTAAAAACGGATTCGCTCACCGCGCCCGTCAAGAGCGGAGTTGGAGTTTTATCCCTTGCTTTCGGCGAAACGGTTTCTCTGGCTATCGCCCAAATCGGGATATTGTCCGGTTCGGATTCAAACGATTTCACGATTTCCATATCCGCGTAATGCCTGCAAACGCTTTCTAAGAAATCCGCAAAGGTCGGATAATTGATATAAAATCTTACGGAAATGCGGCTTGCGTTCGGCGATAAGCCCAAAATATGGAATTTTGCGCCGCCGTTCACCCCCAATGCGTCATAGTCCGGCTTTTCGCCGTTCTTATAGCTTTTGAGAATCGAATTTATTCTGTCGTCTAATTCCTTGCGCTCGTCCTCATCCGCGGTAACCGTTTCGCCGAGCAGACTGTCCACAATTTTAACGTGCCCGTTACCGCTTTCCTCCGCCCAAAACACGACGCTCGATTCCCCGATTTTGAGCAGGTGCCCGTTGCCGCGCTCGAGCAGCCAATTAAGCACGGTAGTATACTTTTTTGCCGCCTCCGACGAAACGGAGCTGTTATAGCTTTGCTCTTTATTGTACGACTCTAACGCCGTACTGTTGAACGAAACTAACGACGCGCCGCTCGACTGCGCCCCGTCGATACCCTTAATAAGATTCTTATGCAGCCGCGCTATCGGAAGCGTTTTCCCCAGAATCGCACACTGCCCTAAAATCGTTTCCGCATTTTCTTTTTGAGCAAATTTGTCCTCCCACCGCTTTAAAACCTCGGTATTCTCATTAATTTTTGCGGTCGGCTTTTCAAGGCAAAAAACCGTGTCGCGGCTCAAATTTTCCTTGTGCCGTAATAAAATTTCGTTATCCGTGTTTTCGGACGGTTTCCATTTTTTTAAGTATTCGACTGCCGCGCGGGCGGCGGCGCTCGGTATCGCCGATAAAAAGTCTATGTTTTTTTCTCTAAACGCCTCGAAATACTTTGCGTTAGGAGAAAATGTATTCTTAGCCTTATCGTAAGCTAACCCGAAAAAATACTCTCCCTTGTCGCACAAATAATTAGCGCTCACATTGCTCGAGCGCGACACGCGTTCCGGCAATTTCAACCTTATAGGCTCCGAACGGATTTTGCCTTTGACCGTGACCTCGCGCATATTCGGCACAATATCCAAAAGCTCCCCCGCCCCTGAAATAACCGCTAAGTTATAAACGGGCGACACCGAATAACCCGAGGGCGCGATTACGCTTTCGGGGTCGTCGTTCAAAATGTCGTAGTATTTTACTAACGCGCTTATTATCATTTTGAAACCTCCTTCATACATTCCGCAACGTCGATAACCCCGTTAACCATTTTAAAGCGGCAAAACTCGGGGTTCGCGTCGTCGGTATATTCTAATTCGATATTTTCCGTCAGGCTGCCGTGCGTTACCACTTTCGGCGGCGCGAACTCTAAATTGCACAGCATATAACCCAAATCGACCTCGCCCGTGAGCGGGCTAAGGGGAATTTCGCCCGTTACGCGCTCGAAGCTTGCCGAAAACTCGCGGGTACCCAAAAAAGGGCGCGAATGGCAAGCGCCGTCCTCTAACCGCCGCCGCAATATATCGGCGAACTTTGCCTCGTTGTCCCGCGGTCCGGCGTACCGACTCATCTCAAAATGCGCCTCGATAACGTATTCGACGTCCTTTAAAAGCCTTGCCGCGCGTTGACTTCGGTCGTTTACGGCGATTATTTCAAGCTCGCCGCCGTCGCCGGACTTTGCCGCCGACTTCGCTTTGATTCCCGAAATTTTGCCGCTCACCTCGTTGCGCCAGAAATTCACAAATTGAATTTCTTTCATAACGTGAATTTTGTCGATTACCCAAAAGATCGCCGGCTTCCACATTATACTGCTCAAAACTCCCTTTGCCGCCGTGGGCGTCATCACGTCGTAGCTAACGCGCTCCACCTTCATTTCGGGGCGCGAAAACAGCGCGTAATCGCCCCAAACTCTTAAAACCACTCCTCTTGCCATGCGTGCCTCCTTAAAAAAATTTACAGTCGTTGAAAAAAATTTGCCCCGCCGTCACGAATCGAATATCGCTTCCGACATTTCCTTAGCCTCTAACGCCAAGCCTAATTTTTTGTCGTAGCGCGTTAAGTCCGTCAAAACAAACAGCCTCTCGCCGAGCGGAGTCAACGCCCCGTCGCTCAACAGCCGCGCCGCTTCCCGCTCATAAATGCCGACGGTGTATTTTTGGAGCTTGCGCAAAATTTGACGCTTGTGAAATTTTCCGGCTTGCGCGACGCAGCCTTTCGCCGCGTCGTCGGTCGGAATAATCACGCTCACGGAATTGTCGTCGATCAGTTTAAAATTAGCGGCGCAGGTTTCAAATTCAAACGCCAATCTATTTCGTCCCGCCGCCGGGCGGATTTCAAACATATTCATAATACGCCCGCCGTCAAGCCCCGAATCGCCCGCGAACGTAAACAGCTCGTCAAAGTATTCGCCGATTGCGTCGGGCGAAAGCAGGTCCGCCGACTTTTCTAAAATCGGGCGGGTTATTCCCGCGCGCAGGGCGATATCGCCCTTAGCCGCGCCCGCCTCGCCTTTTGCGCCGAACACCTTTACCTTCCCGACCGCCCGCGTACCGTTGCGGTTACACCGCCCCGCCGCCTGAACGATAGAGTCAAGCCCCGCCATACTTCTGTAAACCGTTTCAAAATCAAGGTCTACGCCGCACTCGATGAGCTGTGTGGAAAAAACCGCGCACTTTTCGCCGCGCTCTAATTTGCCGCGTATTTCCCCTATAGTTTCACCGCGCGCTTTCGGCGTCATGAGCGTACTCAAATGATACGCGTTTCCGTTGCTCCCGCCGTTATAAAGCTCGAAAAGCGTTTTCGCGCGGCGGCGCGTGTTGACTATCACAAGCGTACTGCCCGACTCCGCTTCGACGCACTTAATAATTTCATCGTCGGTTTTGTCGCCGAGCTTCTCGATTTGAACGCGCTTTAGGGCGTTATATAATTCCGTTTTGTCCGCGACTATTTCATGAATTTCCGTTTCCCCGCCCAAAAGCCTTTGAAACGGCGGGTTTGTAGCCGACATCAACAAAACCGTACAGCCGTAATTTTTTACAAGCAATTTAAGTAAATTTAAAATCGGCGTCAAGTATTTTACGGGAAACATCTGAGCCTCGTCGAAAATTATAACGCTTTTCGCCGCGTTGTGCAGCTTGCGCGACTTCGAGCTTTTGTTCGCAAAAAACGACTCGAAGAATTGAACGGTAGTCGTAACCACAATCGGGCGTCCCAATTTTCCGACGCTAATTTCAGCCTTGCCGCCGCCTCGCCCTCATCGCCGCCGCCGCCGCCGCCGCCGTTACCGCTTTCCGCGCCGGAAAAATCAAAATTGCAATGATGCTCCAAAACCGCCGCTTCGCCGAGTATATCCTTGAATACCCTCGCCGTTTGCTCGATTATGCTCGTATACGGAATCACGTATATTACCCGCCGCAAACCGTTTTTCAAAAGGTGCCCGAGCGCGAACGAAAGCGAGGCGAGCGTTTTGCCGCCGCCCGTAGGAACCGTGAGCGAATAAAAACCGCGTTTGCCCTCCGCCGCCTTCAA